>CAXGVD010000254.1:0-4648 GCA_964012695.1 uncultured Opitutia bacterium | reverse complement strand
CTCATCGGCATGGACAAGGAACGGGAGGCCACTTGGCAACAGGATGTTGCCTCCACTTGGTGGGACGCCGGGCAATGGGACAAGGCCATCGCCACCTACCGCGAACTCCTCAAGGTAGACCCCGACCGTCATTCCGACTGGAACTGGCATCTCGCCAAGTGCTACGAAAAGAAGGCCCAATGGACCCAAGCCATCCGTTCCTATCAGCAAACTGACAAGTTTCCCGACGCCTACTTCTACATGGCCGAGTGCAATCGACACCTAAAGAAGTGGACGGAGGGACTCGTCCTGCTGAGCCAAGCCAGATCTCACGGCAACGTGGCCGACAAGGCTCAGCACCGCATCGCCCAGTTCTATGAAATGGCGGGCCAAAAGGAGAACGCCATCAAGTCCTTTCAGCTCACCTGCAAGAAATTCCCTAAGAGTCGCTACGCCAGCCTCGCCCATGCTCATCTGCAAAATAAGTACGGGATTAGCGTCACCCTCGGTGGAGTTGCGGACGAATAGAGCACCCGTCTTCCATTATCAGCGTTCGTGAGCGTTCGCCAGTGGTTACCAACCCATTTCCGCTCTCCGCTTCTCCGCACTTTTCCTCGTTGATGAGGAGACCGTGAAGGACTAGAAGGTTCGTCCCGTATGAGAGAAGTTTCGGAACGATTGGCCGCGATGCGTGAGGAGTATCGCGAGGAACCCCTGCGAAGGCGGGCTCTCAAGGCCTGTCCTGTGGAGCAGTTCGAGCTTTGGATGGCCAAGGCTGATAAGCTTTCCCATCCCAATGCCTGTACCCTCGCCACCGCAGACGCAGGGGGCAAACCCACCGCTCGGGCGGTCCTGCTCAAGGGCGTGGAGAACGGAGAGTTCTTGTTTTACACGAATTTCGGTAGCCGGAAGGCCAAGCACTTGGAGTCCAACCCATGGGCTGCGCTTCATTTTCCGTGGTGGGAACTTCAGCGACAGGTCTCGGTGGAGGGAAGCGTGTCCCGCATGAGCGACGAGGATGCCGAGGCCTACTACCGTTCGCGCCCACTAGACAGTCGCCTCGGCGCCTGGGCCTCGCGGCAAAGCGAAGTCATCGACTCCCGTGATGTCTTGGAACAGGCCTTCGACGCAGCGGTCCAACGCTTTGGCGAGGAGCCGCCCAAGCCGCCTTTCTGGGGAGGATACAAGTTGCGGCCGGAGGTTGTCGAGTTCTGGCATGGGGGGCCAGGGCGCCTGCACGACCGTTTCCGCTATCGACGCGCCGACCACGAGGTCGCTTGGACCCTGGAACGATTGAGCCCGTGAGCGACGAGGAAACAGACAGGGCCGGAGGCGGCAAACGTCCCTTGGACGATTTGCTCGCCATGCGCGGTAAACCTTTCGCCGACTGGAAGGAAGAGCGCGAATACTTGCGTCGCAAGTGGGGGGAGCAAGGTAAGCGCGTAGAACCCGGTTCTGGCTTTGTACAAGCGAATCCGGAAGCCCTTGACCCTATCACTCAACCCGAAGAATCTGCATGAACTGGCAAAAAGTCCGAGACTTCGAAGACATCCTTTACGACAAGGCTGACGGCGTGGCAAAAGTCACCATCAATCGGCCCGAGAAGCGAAACGCCTTCCGCCCCAAGACGGTTTCGGAAATGTACGCTGCCTTCCTCGATGCCCGTGAGGATGATTCCGTGGGCGTGGTCCTCCTCACCGGGGCTGGACCTCATTCGGACGGCAAGTACGCCTTTTGCTCGGGCGGGGATCAGAGCGTGCGGGGCAAGGCCGGTTACGTGGACGAGGAGGGCGTGCCCCGCCTCAACGTCTTGGACCTTCAGCGCCTAATACGTTCCATGCCCAAGGTGGTCATCGCCTTGGTGGCAGGCTACGCCATCGGCGGCGGACACGTTCTACACGTGGTCTGCGACCTCACTCTCGCCGCAGACAACGCCGTGTTTGGCCAGACCGGTCCTAAGGTGGGCAGTTTCGACGGCGGCTTCGGTTCTGGCTACCTCGCCCGCATCGTAGGCCAGAAGAAAGCCCGGGAGATTTGGTACCTTTGCCGCCAATACGACGCCCGCGAAGCCTTGGACATGGGCTTGGTCAACACGGTCGTTCCCGTGGAAGATTTGGAGGCAGAGGGGCTCCGCTGGGCCAAGGAAATACTGGGCAAGAGTCCCCTCGCCATACGTTGCCTGAAGTCCGCCTTCAACGCGGACTGCGACGGTCAGGCCGGCGTGCAGGAATTGGCTGGCAACGCCACTTTACTCTACTACCTCACCGAAGAGGGGGCCGAGGGGAAACAAGCCTTTCTCGACAAACGCGAGCCCAACTACCGCAAGTATCCTTGGCTTCCGTAAAAGCGGAAAGTCCGCACCCATTCAGCGCAGGGCTTCCTCGAAGGTGGAGAGGATTTGTTCTGGGGGTTCGGCTCCGAGGGAGACGCGGACCAACTCTGGAGTGAGGCCCGCTTCAGCGAGGGTGGCGAGGCCCGCTTCGTCTTGGATGAGGTCATAGTGGGCGAGGTAGACGTATGGGCAGAGCAGGGAAAAGGTCGTGCCGAAGCTGGGGCTCTTGAGCATTTCGATTTTGTCGTAGAAGCGCTCGATCGGTTCCTTCAACTCGAAGGACAGCATACAGCCCGGCTTTTCCGTTCCCGCTAATTTTTCGTAGTTGGCCCGGAAGGGCTCGGAATAGGCCCAGTGCAGTTTCTTCACCTTGGGATGTTCTTCCAGAAAAGCGGCGAGGCTTAGGAGATTCTCGTTCATGCGTTCGACGAGTTCGGGATAGGCGTCGATTTGACGGGCGAGCCGGGCTAGGTCGCGGGAGTAGGGGGGCTCGATTTCCCTGCGGACCGCTTCCATCACCTCGCCCCGGAATCGTGAGGTCTCGGGAAAGGCGAGACAGCCGAGCATTACGTCCCCCGCGTTGGCGGCGTACTTGGTAAGGCTGTTGACGATTACGTCAGCATGGCCCGCTACCTTTACGTTCAAGGGGCTGGCTATGGTGGGATCCGCCACAAGCATGGCTCCGCGGGAACGGCAGAGGTCTCGCAGTTCGTCGAGGTCGCAGGTCTGGACGAGAGGGTTGGTGGGGGTCTCGGTGACGACGGCGGCGATTTCGTCACCGCGATTTTCGAAGAGTTCGCGAAGGCGGGAGAGGTCGCTAACCTCTCGGAAGGCAATGGTTTCGCAGGGGCCTTCGGTAAACGTTTCCAGTACCCGTATGGTGTCCACATAGAGCCAGCCGAGCTGGACCCAAATGGTTTTGCCTTGGGTCGCGAGGCGATGTTGCGTGGCCTGGAAAAGGGCATGAAAGGCGTTGGCCCCAGAGGTGGCGGGTAGGACGTCCTCTGCGGCGACGCCGGGTCCGAGGGCTTCGGCGATTTCCTTACGTACGTGGACAGGGGCCTCGTCCGCGTCCATCGTTTCCTCTCGGGTGGAATCGAGCAGACCCCGCGAATGCAAAAAGTCCTCGGCGTAGCGGGAAGATACGGAGAGGCCGGTGTGCTGGAGAAAGCTTTTGGCTCGGGCCCGCAGGTCCTTGTCTTCGGGGAAGTGGGCTAGGACGCAATCGTCGGAGAGGTGAAGTCGGACGTCGGAGTCGAGGAACTCTGCCAGTTCGACGGCGGCGCGTTCGGAGGGGAGGGCTACGCCAGCTCGGTTCGTTACTCCGGCTTCCCGAAGCAGAAGCTCGATCATGCGGGCCACGAGGTGATGGACCACGAAGCGCGGGTAGCCCGTCCGCACCTTTTCCATGACGGCGGGGTCCTTGGTTTCGTAGCCGACTACATCGGCCATGCTGGGCAGGCTGACACAGATGGCGTGCTCGCCCGAGGGGACGCGCTTCCCCAAGGGAAAACGCTTCAAGCCGGACAGGGTCACGGGATGAGTTCGTTTTCGAGGATTTGGTCTAGGCTCTGCCGCTTACGGATGAGGGCGAAGGAACCGTCTTCCCGGCGCAGGGCTTCGGCGGCTTCGGGAAAGGAATTGTAGTTCTTGGCGGTCATGGAGGAGCAGTAGGCACCCACGCCCTCGATGACGCAGGCGTCTCCCACTTTGCCTTCAGGGAGTTCGCGGGGGCTTATGGCTTCGGCGTCGCCAGAGGCCGGTGTGAGCAGGTCTCCCGACTCGCAACAGTGTCCCACAACGACTTGCGGGAGTGGGCGGCGCTGGGCGGGGTTATCGCCGTCGGGAGACAGGATGATCGGGTGTTGGGCTCCGTAAAGACTGGGGCGAAGAACCTCAGTCATTCCCGCGTCCAGCTTGAGGAACCTGTAGCCTTCCGGTCCAGTGGAAGTCACGTCCTGCACGGAGGAAACGAGGGCGCAGGCGTTGGCGACGAGGAAGGTGCCGGGTTCAAGTTCCAGCGTCAGTCGGCGTCCGGTTTCCGAAGCGAACTCCTCGAAGGCGGTTTTTACGGGCGTGCCGACTTCCGCCAAGTTGGTTGAGGGCTCGTCTTTCATCCTGCCCACCTTGAAGCCGCCTCCCAAGTTCAGGTGGGTCACCTCTGGGAAGCTCCTGACCAAGTCCAGGCTCATGCCCGCGACTTTCTTCCAGACCTCGGGATCGGAGCCGGAGCCGATATGGGTGTGGATGCGTTCGACTACCAAGCCGGCTTGGGCGCAGATCCGCTTGGCTTCCTCCAAGTCGTCCTTCCAAATTCCGAAACTGCTGGCGGGGCCG
>CAXGVD010000253.1:0-4648 GCA_964012695.1 uncultured Opitutia bacterium | reverse complement strand
CGGTGACCAGCTTGACCGTACGGGGCGCGTTGCGGCGGCATTCCAGCAGGTTGCGCACGCGTCTCTTGGCCAAGGCGCCGGCCTTGGTGGGGATGGGGTCTCCGTGGGGGTCGAATTCCGGTCGGCCGAGGAATTGGTCGAGGCGGTCCAGTACCTTGTCGGAGAGGGCGTGCTCCAGCTCTTCGGCTTCGCGATGGATTTCCGTCCAGTCCAGCCCGAGGGTCTCGACGAGAAAGGTTTCCAGTAACCGGTGTCGGCGCAGCATGCCCATACCGAGTTTGCGTCCTTTGGCCGTCAGGGAGACTCCCCGGCGGGACTTGTAGCGCACGAGCTTGTCCCGCTCCAAGGTCTTGATCATGGCCGTGGCGGTTCCGGGCGCGACTGAGAGGCTGCGGGCCACATCTCCCATGCCGACGAGCTCCTCGTCTGTTTCCAAGGATAGGGCGAGGATGTTCTTCACATAGTTTTCTACCGTTGCGCTGGGCATGATAAGAGGACGAATGAAAGCGCGCCAAAGAGTTTGACACAATGCTTTTCACTTATCTATTTTGATTAGTCAAAATTGATTCTTTCAAAATGGAAAACTCAAACCCATTTATAATGCGTCTTATGTCACAACCGCGGCGGAACTTCTTTTTCGCCGCCTTCAGCTTCGCCGCCGCGTTTTTCGTCGGTTGCGGGGACCATGATGGGGGAGAGTCCCCCTCATCCGGCAAGCTCGTGGTGGTGACTACGACCACGCACGTCACCGCAATGGTGAAGGCGGTGGCGGGTGACCGGGTGGAGGTTCGGCCCCTGATGGAGGCGGGCGTTGACCCTCATTTATACAAGCCCACTGCCAAGGACGTGGCAGCCTTGGGCAAGGCGGATGTCGTCTTTTACAACGGCCTCATGCTTGAGGGCCGAATGGCGGACGTGTTCGCGGGTGCCGCCCGTAAGGGCGTGAAGGTTTACGCCGTGACCGAGAAGGCGATCGAGGGCGACCGTCTGCTGGAACCCGAGGAGTTCGATGGACACTGGGACCCGCATGTGTGGTTCGATTCCGAGATTTGGGTGGATTGCATCCAAGTCGTGCAAGACGGCCTGACCGAGGCCGATCCTGCAGGAAAGGATGCCTACGCCGATAAGGCCGAGGCCCTGAGAAAGGAATATCTCGCCGTGGTGGAATGGGCCAAGAACCGTATTTCGGAAATCCCCTCGGGGAGCCGCAAGCTGGTGACCAGTCACGACGCCTTCAACTACTTTGGCCGTACCTTTGGCGTGGAGGTGCGAGCCGTGCAGGGCATATCCACCGCCACGGAAGCCGGCAGCGCCGACCGCGTGGCTATGGTCGACTACGTCAAGAAGCAGGGCGTGAAGGCGATTTTCGTGGAAACCAGCGTGAACCCCGCCATCATTGAGGCTATCGCCGAAGAAGCGGGCGTGAAGATTGGCGGCGAGTTGTTTTCCGACGCAATGGGCAAGCCCGGCGAAATGGAAGGGCCCGAAGGTGCGCAATACGACGTCGGTACTTGGGTGGGCATGATGAAGCACAACGTGAACGTCTTTGTCGACGCCTTGAAGTAAGACCATGAGCGAACCCGCCCCGCCGTTGGAAGTACATGACCTCACGGTTTCCTACGACCGCAAGCCCGTCCTATACGGCATAGACGTGACGATCGAGTCCGGGGCCCTCGTCGGGGTGGTCGGGCCGAACGGGGCGGGGAAGTCCACCCTTATCAAGACGGTGATGGGCGTGGTACCGCCGAACGGAGGTTGGGTGAAGGTCTTCGGGAAACCATTCAAGAAGGCCATCACCCGGGTGGGCTATGTGCCGCAGCGCGAGTCTGTGGACTGGGACTTTCCCGTGAGCGTGATGGATGTCGTTCTCATGGGGCGCTACGGCCACGCGGGCTTGTTGCGGCCAGTTGGCAAGCGAGATCGTGAGATTGCTCGGGAGTGCTTGGAGAAGGTGAACATGCTTCCCTTCGCCGATCGGCAGATCGGCAACCTGTCGGGTGGTCAGCAACAGCGCGTCTTTCTCGCCCGGGCACTAGCTCAAGAGAGCGACCTTTACCTAATGGACGAGCCCTTCGCGGGCGTGGACGCCGCCACCGAGACCGCCATCGTGGAGCTGTTGCGAGAGTTGCGGGAACGCGGAAAGACGATTCTCGTGGTGCACCACGACCTGGCTACCGCTCGGGAATACTTCGACAAGCTTCTCTTGCTCAACATGCGTTTGGTCGCTTACGGGGACGTGGAAGAGACATACAGGCCCGAACTCCTCCAGAAAACCTACGGCGGGCGGCTCACGATTCTTTCCGCAATGGCGGGGGAGACGGCGGGGCGGAAGGAATACGAGCGGGAGGCCACCAAGGAGCGGGCCTCGTGAGGATGTTTTTTCTTTCCGCCTGCGCCTTGGCGCTTTTGCCCGCTGTAGCCTTCGCCGAGCGCATCGGGGACGTCGTCGACTTGGAGTGGAGCGAGCAGGCCCTGCGCTTCCTCAACTTGCGGGACGCCGCTTCTCTGCACGCTGTACTCGGGGCCGTTTTCATGGGCGTGAGCTGCGGCTTGTTCGGTGGTTACGTGGTGGCTCGTCGACTGGCCTTGTTCGGGGATACCCTCTCGCACGCCGTCCTGCCCGGGGTGGCCCTTGGCTTTTTGTGGAGCCGCTCGAAGGACCCCGTGGCCATCCTCGTGGGGGCCACCGTGGCGGGACTGCTTGGGACGGTGGTGGTCTCTTGGATTAAAAAGTCCACGCGCGTGAAGGAGGACAGTGCGCTCGGGCTCGTGCTTAGCGGTTTCTACGCTGTGGGCATCTGCATCCTCACGGTGATCCAGAAGATGGACTTCGGAAACAAGTCGGGCATAGATAAATTTCTCTTCGGGCAGGCGGCGGCTTTGTCGGCGGAGGATGTGCGGCTAATGGGTGTGGTGGCCTTCGGTTCGTTGGCCATTGTTTTGCTTTTCCGCAAGGAGTTGCTGGTGACGAGCTTTGACGAAGGCTTCGCCCGCTCCGTCGGCGTGCCCGTGGAATTCATGCGTTACTTACTGCTGGTCGGGCTCACCTTCGCCGTGGTCACCTCCCTACAGACTGTGGGCGTGGTACTCGTTTCCGCCCTGCTCATCACTCCCGCCGCCGCCGCCTACCTGCTCACGGACCGCATGAGTTCCCTGCTCCTACTCTCAGCCTTGTTCGGCGTGGCGGGCGGCTTGCTCGGTTCCTTCGGTTCCTTTCTCGGGAGCAACTTGCCCACGGGGCCCTTCATGGTTTTATCCTGTTCCGCCTTCTTCCTCGCCGCCTTTCTTTTCGGACCCAAGCACGGCTTGGCGGCCCGGCGGCTTCGGCGGCGGAGTCGGGCCAAACAGGTACGTCTAGAGAACACCATGAAGGCCGCCTATCAGGTTTTGGAGGCGGGCGAGTTTCGGAATGAAGTGCTATCCGTTGGAGAACTGGCGGGGCGTCGTCGCTCAAGCGTGGCCGAGGCCGGCGAGGAAGCCCGGGATTTGGTCGACGCCGGTTTCGCCACCCTTACCGAATCTGACCAAGCGGGCCCGCGCTATTCTCAGGACGCCCGTCTCGGCCTCACCCCTGCGGGTTGGGAACGTGCCTGCCAAATCGTC
Source organism: uncultured Opitutia bacterium (assembly GCA_964012695.1). Classification (GTDB taxonomy): domain Bacteria; phylum Verrucomicrobiota; class Verrucomicrobiia; order Opitutales; family Seribacteraceae; genus CAXGVD01. The sequence goes on along the minus strand of CAXGVD010000253.1, from coordinate 1,045 downwards.
CGCAACCACAGGCTTTGGGAACTCTACCTCACTAACGAGGTCCGCTACGCCGCCGATCACGTCCACGACGACGCCGAAAAAATCGAGCACGTGCTGGGCGAGGACGTGGTCCGTGAACTCGAACGCATTCTCGAAAACCCGCGGCGCGATCCTCACGGCAAACTCATTCCCGGCTTGGAGGACATCGAGCGCGGCGTTGCCTCCGGCCCTGCCTCCGAGGTCGCCGCCGGCTACTTCCGCCGGGCCTGAACGCAAAGGCGAATTCCCATGCGCTCCGAATTCTTTCCACCATTCGATTTTCACGAGGTCTTCCTCGCTCCGTGGGAATGGGCAGCGGACGTTTCGTGGAACGGGCAAATCGTCCTCATGGGCTTCTTCGTGTGCCTTGCCTGTGGCTTGGTGGGCAACTTCGTGGTCGCCCGCCGGCTAGCCCTCGTTGGGGACGCCATTAGTCACAGCGTCTTGCCGGGCATCGCTCTCGCCTTCATTCTGGCTGGCTCCCGTTCCATCCCCGCCATGTTCCTCGGGGCGGCGGCCGCGGGCGTGCTCACCACCCTTCTAATCGAGTTCATCCACCGCAAGTCCAGGGTCAAGCCGGACGCCGCCATAGGCATCGTCTTCACCACTCTGTTCGCCATCGGGGTAGTCATCATCAGCCTGTGGCTGGACGACGTTCATCTCGATGCCGACTGCGTCCTCTACGGGGAAATCGGTTTCGTCCCCCTGCACGAGAGCATCGTCGTGGGGGGCGTGAGTCTCGGCCCGCGCCCGCTCCTTACCATGGCCGTGACGGCCCTTCTGGACGTCGTCCTCGTCCTCCTCTTTTACCGCCAACTGCTCGTCACTTCCTTCGACCCCGGGCTCGCCCGTTCCCTTGGCATGCCCGTGAACGCCACCCACTACGGCCTGATGATCGCCCTGGCCTTCACCATCGTGGCGGCCTTCGAGGCGGTGGGCGTGGTGCTCGTCATCGCCATGCTCATCTTTCCCGCCGTCACTGCCGGCTTCTTCTTTGAGCGTCTGCCCGCCCTCCTGTGGAGCGTCG
>CAXGVD010000252.1:0-4676 GCA_964012695.1 uncultured Opitutia bacterium | reverse complement strand
CGATGAAGGGCAAGGCTGGCTCTCCCTACATCTTCCCTCCGACACCTCACAAGGGGACAACTCCTGGTTCTTCGCCTATGGCGATTCGGGCCGACCCCAAGCCGCCGTTCGCGCCGACCTCAGCGCCACCGAACGTCCACTCCGAGCCGCCGCTCACTCCTCGGGCAAGTTCGCCTCCCGCCTCCCCTCCTCCGCCATCACCGCCGCCGATTTGGCGGGCCACTCCCTCCTCCTACTCCAAGGTTCCCCCCGCAGTTCGGAGGAGGCCGAACGGCTGAAAAACTTCGTCGCGAAAGGTGGGTGCCTACTCGCCTTCCCCCCGACCACCGACGAGAACCGGGCCCCCGGCCTCTTTGAATGGAGCCCAATCGAACAAGCCGAGGACGAGGGAAACCCTTTTCGAGCCGCCTTCTCCTGGAACGAGGAAAGCGGTCTGCTCCGCAACACCACGGACGGTGCCCGGCTATCCTTCGAGGACCTCGCTGTCAATGCCCGCAGGATTCCCCTCAACGGCAAGCCCCTCATACTCTTTGCCGACGGCAAGCCCTTCCTCTCGCGCCTGCCCTTTGGAGACGGTTTCGCCTACGCATTCTCCACCCTACCCGCTCCCGATTGGTCCGACATGGCCGAGCATGACCGCCCCCCCCACCTCTTCTTCATCCGCCGCCTTCTCCAGTCCTCCGCCGCCTCCCGCTCGGGAACCGCCTCCCTCTTCTGTGGCTCGGCTGAAACCGACGAAGCCGAACTCGTGGAGTGCCTCGACTCCCCCGAACCCAAGGATCCGCGCCTGCGCGCTGGCGTGTACCGCCTCGACGGCCTGCTCGCCGCCGTGAATCGCCCGCCCGAAGAAGACGACGAAGCCACCCTCCCTCTCGACGAAGGACGCAAGCTCTTGGGCGAAGCCAACGTGGAAGCCCTCCAAACTCAAGAGGCAGAAAACCTTTGGGAACAGGCCGAAATCTGGAACCTGTTCCTCTGGGTCGCCCTCCTTTCCCTGCTGGGTGAATCCCTCCTCGGCCTACCCGGCGCCGTGCGTCGCCAAAAGAAAGAGGCTATCGCGTGAGCGGCTTGCAGGAGTGGCACTTTGGCTGGTCCTGGCCTGTACTTCTCGGTGCGCTGGCGGGACTCGCCCTCTGCCTCCGCCTATGCTACGTCACTTGGGTCAGATCGGGCAAGAGACGCCTCGTGGCCTTTCTGGAAGTCATCCGCTTCGCAACCGTCGCCCTCCTCCTCTTCACCCTTGCGAACCCCGAGCGCGTGGAACGCGTGGAACGGGAGGACAAACCCGAAGTCCACCTCTTCGCCGACGCGTCCGGAAGTATGAGTACGCGGGACGTCGCGGACGCCAACGGCTCCCTCCGCTCACGAGCCGATTGGGTCGCTGAAACTCTGGCCGCCCCTTGGAGGAAGAAGCTTGAAGAAGACCTCGTCGTCACCGAGCGCCCCTTTTCCTCTGAAGCTGCTCCAGGTTCCACCGACTTATCGGAACCTCTCCGCAACGCTCTCGACGACTCCCCAAACCTCAAGGCCGCCCTATACCTCACGGATGGCGATTGGAACATGGGGCCATCTCCCCTCTCTCTGGCAGGGCGAAGCAAAGGGGCGGGGGTACCCATCTACGTCGTGCGGGTGGGCAAGGACAAAGACTCCCCCGATCTATCCCTCAAGGAACTCACAGCCCCCTCCTTTGCCCTCAAGGGAGAAAGCATCACCCTCTCCTACCGCGTGGAAAACGCTTACGACCGCCTCACCCGGACCACTCTTAAGCTATTCGCCAACGGCAAGCCGGTAGCCATCAATGCAGATGGGGCGAACCCACTCCAACGCACGCTAGAAATCCAACCTAACGACGATCTTAAAGGTTACATCTCTTGGAAACCTGACAAGAACCTCGACGGAAACATAACCCTGCGGGCGGAAATTGACGCCCTCCCTGACGAAGCTGTACTAGACAACAACCTTAGGGCGACTCATCTACGGATCGAAAACAAAGTGCTGCGGGTCCTTATCGTCGATTCCTTCCCTCGTTGGGAATACCGTTTTCTCCGGAACGCTCTGGACAGGGATCCAGGCGTCCTTATGAATTGCCTCCTACTCCACCCTGGCATGGGCGCCGGCGGCGGACGCGGCTACCTCTCCGAATTTCCCGCTACCGCCGAAGAGCTGACCCCCTTCGACGTCGTCTTTCTCGGAGACGTCGGCATCGGCGACGAAGAACTATCCGAAGAAAACGCCGAACAGCTCCTCGACCTAGTCCGCCTCCAAGCCGCTGGAGTCGTCTTCCTTCCAGGCAGACGCGGGCGCCAATACACCATTTCGGAATCTCCTCTCGCCGAACTACTCCCAATTACCTATGATCCGGACAAACCAACAGGCATGGGCACTTCGAACCCCTCTTCGCTTATCCTCACGTCCAAAGGACGCAAACACTGGCTCACAACTCTGCGTGGCTCGGGTGAAACGGATGTCCGCTTCTGGGAGCGCCTACCCGGCTTCCACTGGTCAGCCGCAGCCCTGAAAAGTCGTCCAGGCTCTGAGGTTCTCGCCGTACACTCCAACTTCCGCAACGAATGGGGGCGTATGCCCACCTTGGCCATTCGTTATGTAGGCGCCGGCAAATCTCTGTACTTGGGATCCGACTCCGCTTGGCGCTGGCGAAGAGGCGTTGAAGACAAATACCATTACCGGTTCTGGAGCCAGATCGTGCGTTGGATGGCACGCAAGCGCCATGTTTCTGAAAGTGAGGGCATTAAAATTCTACAATACCCCGAACGGCCCAAACTCAGGGAGGAGGTCCGCCTAAGCTGCATCGTCCTGGACAAGGAAGGCCTTCAACTCGAAGGAGGAACCGTGGAAGCTGTCGCCTACCACCCAGGAGGAGAAACCGAGCGCATTGAGTTCGAGCCTGACCCCTCCGGTCCAGGTGTGTATCTGGCTTCCTTCCGTACGCGCAGGACAGGAACGGTTACGCTCGACGTTAGGGCGCCCGATACGGGGCGCTCCATCATCTCCAAAATCATCGTGGAGAGGCCGGACGTCGAGGAAGTCGGCAAAGCCGCCAAAGACCGCCCCCTCCCGACTCTGGCTGAACTCACAGGCGGGAAATTCGTCCACGCCGAAGACTTCGACGAAATCGCCACCGCCATCGCCGCCCTGCCCGACCCCGCCCCTCTCGAACGCATTCACAGACTCCGAGCCGATCTCGCCTGGGGAATCATCCTTTGCGTCCTGCTCGCAATTTACTGGACCGGACGCAAGTTCGCCGGAATGATATAGTCATGAACAAGAACGCCGTTCGTCACCGTCCTCTACCCAAAACCCTTCAACAGGCCACTGAGACCCTAGGCGCGAAAGTCGCCAAGACGACATCCATACGCGCCATCGCCACCCTCCTCGCCGCCATCGCCGGTTCCTGGCTGACGCTCTTCGTCCTCGACCGGCTTCACGACACAGGAATCGGCACCCGCCTCCTCGTCGCCGCGTTGGGTTGGGTGGGAGTCGCTGCCGCCTTTGTCATCTGGTACCGCAAAGGCGTAGTTCCTTCCCGTTCGGAACTCCGCCTCGCCAAACTCGTTAAAGAAAAGTTTGGCGGACCCGGAGACCGCTTCCTCGGCATACTCGAGCTCTCCCGTCAACCCGACGAGGTGGCCCACCACTCCGAAGCCCTCTACGAGGCCGCAGCGGCCAACGTGGACAAGGAAATCGCCAAGCTGGAAATCGACCAAGCCGTGGACGAACGCCCTACCCGCAAGGCCCTCGCCTTCTGCGGAGCCGGAGCCCTCTTAGTCCTCGCAGCCTTAGTCTCCCTGCCCGAAATCGCCGGCAACGCCTTCGCCCGCTGGATCAACCCGTGGGCGGACATCCCTCGCCTCACCCTCGCCAAACTGGAGCAATTCCCCTCCGACATGATTTGCGCCCAAGGAGAAACCGTCGTCCTGCGCTGCATCCTCGCCGACGACTCCCGCCGCCGCCCCGACGAAGCCACCCTCGTCTCCCCCCAAGGAACCACCTTCACCGCCTCCCGCAACGGAAGCCTCTACGAGTTCGCCCTGCCGGGACAATATGAAGTCAAGGACTGGCGCCTTAACGTGGGCGACGCCGAAGCCAAACTTCGCATCACCCCACTCGAACGGCCAAGCTTCCTCAGCGCCCAAGCCATTCTAACCTACCCCGAATACCTCGCCCTGCCCGACTCCGTCAAATCCATCGAAGGGGGCTCTTTTACCGTCCTGCAAGGGACACGCACGACCATCCGCGCTACCGCTCAACGCCCACTCGCCGGCCTCGACGCCCGCACCGAATCGCGGCGACTCACCGCCGCCATCACCGAAGACAAGGACGTCGCCAACATCGAACTCGGCCCCATGGACCAAGACATCCGCGTCCGCGTCCGCCTCACCGACCACTCGAACCTAACCTCCGGGGCCCCTACAATATGGACCGTGCAGGCCGTTACCGACAAGGCCCCCCTCGTCGATTTCGAGAACCTTCCCGGCGAGATCGCCATCCTCGAAACCGAAACCCTCGCCCTCCGCGCCCTCGCCCAGGACGACTTCGGCGTCTCCGAAATCGAACTCCTGCTCACCGTGCAAGCCGCCGACGGCGAAATCCACAACGCCGAACGCCTTGCCCGTTCGGTCCGGGAAGGTTCCCTAGACAAGGAAAGCGAACTCCTA
>CAXGVD010000251.1:0-4688 GCA_964012695.1 uncultured Opitutia bacterium | reverse complement strand
GTGAGGGGCAATATAGTTGCCATTGGGCAGTACGCGTAGCATGCGGGTCTGCATATGGGCATTTTTCTTTTGGCAGGCCAAGGGGGTGTTTTCGAGGATTTCCCCTTTGCGGTTTATGATGATGGCTCGGGGTTGCGGGCCCAGTTCAGCTACCAGTAAGCGGTCGCCTTCGAGAGGCACCACAGTACTGACTTCTCGTTGTCCTCCCTTGTACTGAAAGAGAAATTTCTTGGTCTTGCGGTCGATCTCGACCACGCCGCCGTTGGGGAAACCTTTTGTCTTGTACAGGGCCAGCAAGACATTGCCATTGGGAAGCACCCATCCATCACTAGCGGGCAGGTCGACCCGCCACTTCACCTTCCCGTCTTCGCCCACAATGACTGTCTTGTTGGCTTTGCCTACCCCGATGAAGGAATGAGTGATTTTCTCGGCAAAACCAGAATTTGTGATGACTGCGAACAGAGTGATGGAGGCAAACAGAGAAAGGAGGAGGCGTGATTTCATGAGGATGAATGGGTTATTTAAAACATACGCTAATGTGACTGCTTTTGACTTGGCGGTCCTTAAAGTTACCCCAACCCTGGCGGATTTGTAAACGAAAGGCCAAGAATACCCAGCCGAGGGTCATCTTGAAGTTGTCGCCGTTGCCGTAGATTTCTTCAAGGGCAGGTGCAAGATGGATGACGACTGCTGGCGCAAGACTCAATGAGCCTAACGCGTCCAACATTTGGGACTGTAGGATATTTGACTAGAGTAATAATTCCATGTAAATCATTTCTACCCCCAACCGGATCCCTCTTCCCGAGCCATTATTCCATGTACAATGGGTCGCCTCCTTCTTGTAATTCCCAATCGATGAATAAAACAAATGGCACCCTGAAGCGACGCACCTTCCTGAGGGGAGCCGGGATTACCTTGCTGCTGCCCCGAATGGAAAGCTTGGGGCAAGTAGCCGAGGAGGATTCGCCTAGACGGTTGCTGACTATTGTCAACCACCTGAGCTTTTATCAGCCGGAACTGATCCCGACAAAGGCTGGCGCATTCGAGAAGCCCCCTGCATTGCTGGCGGAACTCTCGGAACACTTCCGACAACTGAAGATTTTCAGCGGGCTGGACCACCCGGCCGTACAGAACGGCTTCGGGCACACGCCCTGCGTGGGCATACTCTCAGGCTACTTCAACAAGCTGCAGCGCAAGAACCGCATCTCCATCGACCAGGCGGTTGCCGGGCTGCTCCCGGATGAGACGCGCTTCCGATCGCTGGTCTTCCAGGCGGGCGAAAACCTGAATTTCTCCCAGATCTCCTGGGATAAGCACGGGCTGCCCGTGTACCAGATCGATTCGCCACGCAAGATTTTCAACCTGCTCTTCCAAGTGGACGAGAAGGAGAAGGTGCAGCAGCAGGTCCTCGCCGAGGACCGTAGCATTCTCGACGCAGTGACCACCCAGGCCAAGTCCATGGAGAAACGGCTCAATGCCACAGACCGCGCGAAGATGGACGAGTACCTCACCTCCGTGCGTGAAGTGGAGCAGACCGTGAAGCACCGCGCCTACTGGGCCAGGCGCTCCAAACCTGCGGTCGACTACCGGATCGAAGACTTCGACCGCAAGTCGGTGGACGACTACGTGGCTACCCTGCTCGACCTCGCCGTGCTGGCCTTGCAAACCGATTCAACACGCGCGGTCACCATGCAAATTCCGTTCTGGGAAGGCTTCAAGGAACCGGACCTCAGCGGTAACTACCACGACCTCTCTCACCACGGACAGAAGCCCGAGAAGGTCCAGAAACTCCTCAAGCTCGAGCACGCCATCCTCAGGCGCATCAGCGCCGCCCTAACCACCATGAAGGAACGCAAGTCGGGCACCACATCCCTGTTCGACGAGACCACCACGCTCCTCACCGCCTCCATGGGCAGCGCAAACTCCCACAACTTCGACGACCTGCCCGCCCTGGTCTTCGACAGTCGCATCAAGACCCCCGGCCATTGGCGGCGGCAGGACGATCCCATGAGCAACCTCTACCTCGGTCTGCTGCAGCAGTTCGGGGCGGAACGCGACCGCTTTGGGGAAAGCACGGGTGCCTTCGACCTATTAGCATGATGAGGCGGCTTCGGACAGTTCTGCCGGCGGTCCTGCTCCTGCCGGGCCTTCTCCTCGCCGAGTCCAAGCTGGAAAACTTTTTCGCCCGAAACTGCGTCCAATGCCACGGCCCAGAGAAGCAAAAGGGCAAGGTGCGGTTGGACGGGCCTGTGGACGAGCTGTTCGCCGACATCGAACTGGCGGAGACCGTGGCCGACGTGCTTGAAGCTGGTGAGATGCCGCCGGATAAGGCGCCGCAACCCAAGGCCACGGCGCGCTCCGAGGCGGTGAAACTACTCCAGCAAAGCATTCTCGCCCGGCGACCGACAGCCACGCTCAAGCGGCTGACACGGTCGGAGTACACCAACACCATGCGCGATCTCTTTGGCGTGGATTTTGATTTCACCGGCCTGCTGCCACCCGATCACGTGGAGCACGGCTTCGACAAGTTCGGCGAGGCTCACCTGATGTCGCCACATCAAGTCATGGCATACCTCAAGACCGCCCGCTTCATCGCCGAACGCGTGTTGCCAGATGCCAAACCCATGACCAAGACATGGGAGTTCGATGCACGACATTTTCACGGCAGCAAGAACTTTGCAACTGGCGGCGGTGGGGACTACCGCGATGGGAACGACTATGTTCTCACGGGCTTTCGACCCTACCGCAGCAATCTGCATTTCTCGATCGACACGGAAAGCCACGACCAATTTGTGATTCCCGCCTTCGGGGCGTACCGGCTCGAAGTGAAGGCGCGTTCGGAAAAATCCAATCAAGGCGAAGTCATCGGGATCAACCTAGGGGACGGGCGTCACCCGACCAGCTTCAGGATGATCCAACGCATCGCCATGCCCCATGGCTCGAAAGGTTTCACGACCGAAATCACTCTCAAGGCGGGCGACATGCTGGCCTTCACCTTCGACAGCGCCCGAGTGCCGGGCAGGAGCCTTGAAAAGAATAAGCACAACGGCCCCGCCATGCGGTTCTCCCACATGAAGGTGACCGGTCCGTTGACTGAACAATGGCCGACCGCAGCAATGAATGACGTCCTCCCCAAGCCTAATATGAGGCCGACGGAACTGGTAGATCACATTGCATTGCTGCTCACTAAGCGGCCACTGACCATTGAAGACCGCAAGGCATTTGTCGAAATCGCGCGAGTCAGGGAAAAGTCCGGCGCCTCGATGACCGCCACCGCCCGCAGCGTGTTGATCGCCATGCTAACCTCGCCCCACTTCATCTACAAGGCCGAGTCGCCCAAGCTGACCGACGTGGAACGAGCTCACCGCCTGTCGTATTTCCTTTGGAACTCAGTACCTGACACTGAACTTCTGGACGCAGCAGGATCCGGCGCCTTGGGAAAGGATCCATCGGCCCAGGTGGAACGGATGTTGAAGGACCCCAAAGCCGGCCGCTTCATCGACGACTTTACGCGCCAATGGTTGCAGCGGGACAAGGTGGACGACTTCGGTCCGGACGTGCGCGTGTTCAAGGACGTGCGCCGCATGACGGTAGACTCCATGGGCCGTGAAGGCCGCGAACTGTTCCGTCACCTGCTCGAAAACGGTCTGAGCATGGAACACTTCATCGACTCGGATTTCGTCATGGCTAACGACCGTCTAGCCCGCTTCTACGGTTTGCCCGCAGTCAAAGGTGACGCCTTCGTGCCGGTGAAGCTTCCAAACAAAAGCGAACGCGGCGGACTCATCGCCCAGGCCGGTTTCCTCAAGCTCACCTCCACCGACTTCGCCACGTCACCAATCAACAGAGGCTCCTGGATTCTTAAAAACCTCTACAACGAACGCATCGAACCGCCCGCTGACGTGTTGATCAACGAGCCGGACATCCGAGGGACCACTACCATTCGCGAAGCCATTCTCAAACATCAGCAGCTTGAAAGCTGCTCCCGTTGCCATTCGAAGATCGACCCCCTGGGCTTCGCCCTTGAATACTACGACCCGGTCGGTCGCAAGCGCAGCGAGTATCGCCACGTGGAAGAACTCCCTGCCAAGCGGGAGGGCACCACCTTCACTAGGAAAATCAAATTCACCAAGGTCCCAATCGACGCCGCCATGAAACTGCCCAACGGCCGGGAGGTGCGCGACCTCCCCACGCTAAAGGCCGCCCTGATGGTCGACAAGGAACGCATCCTCAAGGGCATCATCGGCAAGTTGGTCAGCTACGCCCTCGGGCGCGAAGTTACCCGCGCCGATCGTCCGCTAATCGACGCGGTTTTCGAAGCGACCGCCCGGCAGGGCTTCTCCCTGCGAGCCGCCATCCACGCCATCGCAGCCCATCCGGAGTTCGGCCGCAAGTAATTCGAAAGGCAAACTTCGCCGCCCTTGAAGGTAATCAGTTGAAAGCAACCTTTCATCAAAGGACCCGGCAAGCCAGCCTCTACAAGGAGTCGATTCGGCCCGCCAAATCTTCATTTTCAGCTTTCCATGGAAGATGGTCTTCCGCACCCTCCCCTACCTCAAGATTCATGAAACACATAAACTTGCTTCCCTTACTTTGCGGCCTGCTGTTCGGCGGACCTGGTAACGTCGTCGCGGCTTCCAAGCCGTTGGCTCTGAACAAGGGGGACACTATCGTCATCGTGGGCTCGG
>CAXGVD010000250.1:0-4701 GCA_964012695.1 uncultured Opitutia bacterium | reverse complement strand
GTCATTCATGAGAATGAGCGACTGCGAGGGCACGTTGGAGGTGGTGCGACGGCCAACGGCGTTGACGGGAGAAGGGGTGTCGAAGGCGAGCATAAAGGGAGAAAGGAAGTTGCGCCGCACGGATAGGTACACGCTTCGGCGGCCGGCTCCGTCCAAGGGACCACCCCTGGGACGTCCCCTGCCCTGCATGAAGCCGGTGAGGTATGTGGGGACGGAGGGGCCGAAGGTCTTGGAGTCCAGCCTCCCGGAAAGGAAGAGAAGGGAGTCCCGGATGGCTTCGGCGGGAAGGCGACGGAGGTTGGCCCGATGGAGAAGGTGGTTTGCGGGATCCTTTTGTTCGCCGGGCCCGGAGGCCGCGCTGCTCATGCGGTAGGCGCGGCTAAGCATGATTTCCTTCAACGTCTTCTTTACGGACCAACCGTTGGCAACGAGGCGGCGGGCGAGGTGGTCAAGAAGCTCGGGGTGAGTGGGCCGTTGGCCGAGCACGCCGAAATCGTCGGTGGAAGCCACGATACCACGCCCGAACAAATGGTGCCAGAGACGGTTCACGAGAACGCGCGTTACATAGGGGTTTTGCTCGGGGTCGGTGATTTGGCGGGCCAGTTCCAAGCGTCCGCTTCCCGTCTCGGGCGCGGCACGCGACAAGCCGCCGAGTGCCTCGAGGAACCGCCGGGGGGCCTCCTCGCCCTTGCTGCGGTGGTTTCCGCGAATAAAGACGTACTCTGTTTCCGGAGTGCCGTCGAGCATGGCCATGGCGGTACGCGAATCCTTCTTGATGCGGGCGGCAGTATCTTGATAACGGGCTTGAAAAGCTTCTTCTGAAGCGGCGTCGGCGAAGAGGGAACGGTTACGGACCAACCAATCGACGGCCACGGCCCCCTCCAAGGCCTCGGTGGAAAAGCCTTTCTCGGATCCGCCCGAAGCGAGGCGGACGGCGGCTTTCTTCAGGCCGGCGGCGACAGCGGCAGCGAAGGTTTCGCGAGTGCGGAGCCGTTCGATTTCGGCAACTTCCCCGAGCAAAGCGTTCGGCGGGTTCTGCAGGTAGGCCAGGACCTCGTTTCGGGCTCCTCCGTCGGTGGAGAGATCGACGAGCAGCACCTGGAACTCATCGCCCTCCGTGGGGGTAAATTCAACATGCAAGCGGTGTCCGAGGTAGGTTTGGCCGCGCTTATCGAGATCTTGGGAAGCCCAGGCCAGGCGCCCCGGAGCCCCCGCGTCGATGGACACGTTACCGTGCAGAGGACCATTCACCAAACGGTGCGAATCAACCACGGCGAACGCTTTGCCCTTGCCGTAAAGCAGGTAGTGGGCGTCGCCGTTCTTGTTGGTGAAAGTGGGCGTACGGAGCGTCGTGCCCGCCCGAACGAAACTAAGCCCCCGTCCCGCGTCACGTTCCGAATCAACCACGCGCAATCCGCGCCAAGCGGGTTCCCGGCGGGCCATGGGCCAACGAGCGGCGCCGGCGGAGGCGCCTTGGGCATCGAGCAACAATTCACCCGAACGGCGGGCGCGAGAGCCGAAAGCGTAACCGTCCTGGACAAAGCCGCCGGGAGGGAGGTCGCCATAGTCCACGGCGATTTCGAGACGGGCGAAGGCCTCACGGTAGCGTTGGCGGCGGACTTCGGCGTCGCGGACGGCGGTGGCAACGGAGGCGGGGTCGAAGGTTTTGTTCGCCAGTGCGTCGGCCACGGGAGCAAGAAAATCCTGACGATCCGCACGAGCCCGGACGAGGGCCTGGATCCATCCCAGCAAGCGAGACTCGTCCAGTTTTTCGGTCCGGGCGACATGGGTCACGGCCCGTTCGTCCACATCCACCTTCGGGACCGGAGCTTCGGCAGGGGAGGCGTCGGGGCGCCGGTTAGTGAAGACGACATGGTCCAGCCCAATGTTCCCCCACCCCGCCTTCTCGTTGTCGATCACCTGGATCCTGGCCTCCGCACCCTTCCAGCGACGGACGTCCCAAACCACCGGAAACATAGTGTTGCTGCTCCGTCCCGTTTGGGAGAGCACGACTTTGCCGTTGAGCAACAGGTTCACGCAGGTGCGACCCTTGTGCGGGCCCCCGCCTACGAGGAAGCTGACGTAGTCCCGCTCGATGCGGAATGTGGGGCTGGTTAGGGAACCGACGTGCCCGTCTCCACCCAGCGTGCGAGTGTTGTGGGAATTTACGAAGTACTTGCCCTGCGGCCGGACGTCCTTCTGGTACGGCGCCTTGGTCCGTAGGGAGAGGGGTTCCTTGCCAAACGCCGTCCCCGTGACCAACCACTTGCCGTAGGTGCCGTCTTCGAAGTCGGCGAAAACGATGGGGTCGCCGGGTGCGGGCTGTCGTTTCTTCTCCTCTAAGATATCCTTCTCAACCTCCGTCTCGCCCCGTAACACTTTGCCTGCGGCTAACAGGTAGCGGGTGGCGTCGGCCAATCCTGGGCGCAGTTTCTCGGCGACCCTGACGGGCAGGTTAGCCTCCTGCTCGAGGGCGACCAGTTCACGGGCCACTCGTCCGTTGTGGACATTCGTCTCGTAGCGGACTTGACGGTAGCCGGAACTTTGGAGGTAGCTTTGGAGAGAGTAGAAGTCCTTGGTGGAAATGGCGTCGAACTTGTGGTCGTGACAACGGGCGCAGGCCACCGTCAGTCCGAGGAAGGACTTGGAGAAGACACCGAGCATGTTGTCGTAGCGGTCGGCTTCGTCCTGCCGGGTATCCACGGGGGAATGCACCCACTCGCCGAGGAACCAGAAACCTGTGGCGAGAACCGACTCGTCCGCCCCCGTCTCGGGGCGCAGGCGCGGATTTTCGAGTAAGTCGCCCGCCACGTGCTCGGTCACGAATTGGTCGTAGGGCAGGTCGGCATTCAGGGCCCGGATAAGGTAGTCCCGGTAGCGGTAGGCGTTGGGGACGTTGTAGTCGAACTCATGCCCCCGGCTTTCGGCGTAGCGGAACAAGTCCATCCAGTGCCGGGCCCAAGTTTCGCCGAAGGCGGGCTCGGCGAGCAGGCGGTCCACCACCTTTTCCCAGGCATCGGGAGATTCGTCTGACACGAAGGCCTCCACCTCCTCGGGTGTGGGCGGCATGCCCCGGAGGGCGAAGGTCGCCCGACGCAGGATAGCGTTGCGGTCTGCGGGTTCGGCGGGGGCTAGCCCCGCCTTTTCCAAACGAGCGAGGATGAAGCGGTCGATGGGAGCGGCTCCCCAACCCTTGTCCTTCACCTCGGGCAAAGCTGGAGCGTTCACGGGCTTCCACGCCCAATGGCTCGCCTTCCTGCCCTCCAAATTAAAACCAGCCTTGGGTGCGCCCGCCGTCGCAGGCTCAACCTCCTTCGGCCAGGGAGCCCCCTTGGACACCCACAGCTCCAAAGTCTCGATTTCGCGGACGGAAAGCTTGCTCTTCGGCGGCATCCGCATGTCTGGGTTGTGATAACGTACCGCCTCGACTAGCAGACTCTTCTCGAAGTCGCCTGGCGTCACCGCAGGACCAGTGTCGCCCCCGCGCAGTGCGCCCGCACGACTGTCCAGATACAAACCGCCCTTCAACTTCTTCGCTCGATGCGAATGACACTCGTAGCAACGCTCGGCCAGCAAAGGCCTCACCTTGCTCTCGAAAAACGCCAAGTCCTCGGTCGAGAAACCTTCGTTTCCAAAAACCTCGCCTGTCGTCAACGACGAGCCAAAGAAAAGCGCAAGCAGGATTGCCTTTACTCGAAACATGCCGAGAAGCTAAACCCTTCGACAAACGAGCCGCAACCCTTCAATCCAAACAAACACAACGTGACCCACCCGAACCTTCCCTCCATCCGCATCCGCTACTGCCCACGCTGTCACTGGCTCCCCCGCTCCTGCTGGATGGCTCAGGAACTCCTTTACACCTTCGGAGACGAACTCGGCGAGGTCGCCCTCACCCCCGAACACGAAACCCCCGGCCTCTTCCAAATCGAGCTGAACGGCGAACGACTCTGGTGCCGCAAGCGAGACGGCGGCTTCCCCGACGTCAAAACCCTCAAGCAAACCGTCCGAGACAAAATCGCCCCCGAACGCGACTTGGGCCACGTGGACGGGTAGCGGAACTACTTCGCCGTCAGGCCGTCTTCTTCTTCGATTTTTGGGGCTTCGAAGGCGTGGAGGACTTTTCCGTCGGCTAGGTTCCAGACGCGCAGGACGCCGTCCTCGCCGCCCGCCACGGCGGTTTTGCCGTCTCGGGAAACGTCTCCGGCATGCATGACGTCGGCGCTGCCGCCGAGGTCGCGGACGTTGCCGGGGTTGCCCGAGCCGGCCCGCATGACCTTCACCTTCTTGTCGCCGGCGGTAACGAGAACATTGTCCCCGTAACCGACGTAGTGGATGGAGGTGAGTTCCTTGGTGAACCCACCCGCCTTGCCCGCCCGGTCGCCGTTCACCACGTTCCAGGTCTTGATTTCCTTGTCCGCGCCGACTGAAGCGAGGACGCGCCCGTTGGCTTGGATGGCGACTCCCATGACATGGTGGGTGTGCCCCTCGAAGGAGTGGATGAGCTTGCCGCTCTCGACTTCGGTGACGCGGGCGAACTTGTCGGTGGCGCCAGAGGCGAGGAGCTTGCCGTCGGCGGAGTAGTCGAGGCCCGTGACCACGTCACTGTGGACGCCGGGCAGGTTGGAGAGGAGCTTGCCGTCGGCCAGGTTCCAGATGAGGATTTCGCCGCTTCGGCTGGGGTCTCCGCCGCCCGAAGCGAGG
>CAXGVD010000249.1:0-4704 GCA_964012695.1 uncultured Opitutia bacterium | reverse complement strand
AGCTCGTCGAGCCTGCTTCTTTCCGCAAAGAGTTTCTCAGTTTTATCGATTTCTCTGACGAGGTGATCGAGGTCGGCGTCAGGGGCCCGTTCCTCCAAGGGTGCCAGGGTGGCGAGTCCTTCTTGCATGGCGGTGTCGAACTCATCCAAGTCGAACGGGGAAAACGGACGGGTTCGGCGAAGGAAGGAAAGTTCTTTTGGCGTTTCCGGACCAAGGGAGCGAGCCAACCGTTCTATGGGTTCGCAGGCCTTTCGGGCGTCTTCCAATGTGGCCTTACCCACCTTGTCCGGAAGGATGAATTCATCCTGCAGGTGGTTTGGGACTCGTGAGAGCATGGAGTGCTCGTTCACGGCTTCGTAGGCAGTGAATAGATCGTTGTCATCCGGGTCCGATCCACCTTTCGTTTTGGCGGCGAGCAACTGCGAATAACGGTTCAGGGTGTCCACGCATTTGTCTCGGCGCTTGCGCAGCCTGTCGAAACTTTTGCGCAGGGAAGCGTCTTTCGCCTCCACGTCGATACGTTTGCCCACCTCTTCGAACACGGTTGCCTTGGAGGCGTAGTCGGAGTGCAGGGCCAAACATTTTCCTTCAAGCCCGATTTCTTCCAATCGGTGGCGGACCACTTCCAGAGCGGCCGTCTTCTGGGCGAGGAACAACACCTTTTTTCCTTGGTTTGCGGCGCCGACGATGAGGTTGACGATGGTCTGGGACTTGCCCGTTCCCGGAGGTCCCTCGATGACGAGGTTCATGCCGGAGGCCACGTCTATGAGGGCGGAGTGTTGAGAACTGTCTGAGGGTAGGGCGAAGGCGGGAACGAGATCCCTGTACTTCTCGTCGTCCACCTCGTGCAAGGGCAGGCGCTCCTGAACGCCTTCCTCCCCCAAGGTCCAGGAACCCATCCTGTTGATGCATTCCTCCGCGAACCGTTCGGGCAATAACTCGGAGGGAGGAATGCCGGTTGACTTGAAGATGCCGATGACCATTCGGCGGTGCAGCGCCCACTCCTTTTGACCATGCTCGGCGAGGAAGGAGGAGAACTCGTCGAGATAGGCGTCGACATCGAGGTCGAAGTCCTCCTCTTCCTCCTCCGAAGAGGTGAGGCGAGGCGGTTCCTTGCCAGTTGTTTCTTTAAGGGCGTAAAAGAGATCTTCGTTGAGACGAAGGTCCGCCCCTGTCTGGCTTACCTTACCGGAAGTGCAACTGACGTCGAAATGGAGTGGGAGCAGAAGGAGCGGGGATTCGAAGCGATGGAGTTCTTTGGAGTTGGGCTTGGGACGCGTCCATTCAACAAAGCCCGTGGCGAGGAAGAAAGTGACCAAGCCTTTTTCTCTTTGGAAGGTCAGCCTGCGTTTCTCAATTCGAGAGAGGGTGCAGAGGAAGGTTTCCTCGGGGACGTCCGTCTGGAGGAAGCGATCCACGTGTTGCTGATTCACCTCTTCTTCTGCGGTTGGGGTTCTCGGCAAATCGATGGAATGGTTCGGGAGGATTTCCGCAATCGGAGCAAGTCCGAGAATTTCCCGCGTCCTGTCCTTAAGTCCCCTTTTCTCTTCTTCGTCCAGCGATTCGAATTCCTTGCCTTCCCTTTCCCGCAGGCCCCGAAAGGCATCCCGGAAGGCCTGCGTCTTTTCGTCGGTTAGGACTTCGTCGAGATTTGGATAGGGTTTGAGGCTCAAGCTCTTGCCCGCCAGCAAATGCTCAAGCACGAATTGCGGCACCTCGTCCAGTATGTTGAAGGCATCTCCGCACCCCGCGCCTCTCACTTGCTTTCGGATGCGCTCGTTCCCCGAAAGCCGAACCAGACGCAGGGACAAATCATTCAAGTAACGCGCATACTCGGCGGAGTCCATCAAACACGCACTTTCGCATAGGATGGGGTGACGTCAAGGTTTTCGGGATGGATGCTTGACTTGGCGAGCGAGCTTTGGAGAGGATGCGTTTGTCGTGGGGTTTCCATCGGACCTAGCTTACAGTCAAACTGTCGATTCCCAATGCGGATTCGGGCACACGCTGCGGCGTTCCGCCGCGGTCGGCCGATTGTTTCCTCCGCGCATCGTAATCCAATCACGGAGGGCTAGCCCGCCGAGATTGGAACGGCTCAACCAGCGGTTGGCCTTTCACTGATGCGCTTCGGACGTAGGTTTGGAAACCCCGCGGCGCTTACCCCTTTTCGTCCATGACCATGCGCTCGAAAGCGAGGTGCCCTTCCAGTTCGCACAAGGAACCGTAACCACTTCGAGTCAGCGCCTGCTCCGGTCCTTTGTTTTGCAAGTCATGGCGGATGGCGCGCAGCTTTCTTCTTTGTGAGCGTGGCAATTTGACTCCATCGTTCACCACCAGACCCGTGACCCTTTGGCTTCGGTGCCTTCCCATTTCCTTGGTTTTTCCCTTGGCCAGACGATAGCCGGAACGGTTGGTGATTTCCTCGACTCGACCCTCCAAGTCATCCGGCAATTGGTTGCCGGATAGGGTGATGTCGTCGGCGTAGCGGGTGTAGCTCAGCCCATGCCGGGCGGCCAAGGCCGTCAGGGCTTCGTCTCCGGAGAAAAACGCGAGGTTGGCGAGGTGGGGGCTGGTCGGTGCTCCTTGGGGTAGGGCGCCGCCGCGGCAGGTGAGGCGAAGGACGGTGTCGAGAGCTTCACCCTCTAGAGACAGGAATTTCTTGAGGACCTTCTTCACGGCGATCTCGCCGGTGGAAGGAAAGAAGTCCTTTAAGTCCAAGGACAGCGCCCAAGCCTTGCCCGTGTGAAGTCGGGCGTTGGTGACGATGGAGCGCCTTGGGAAAAAGCCGTGCGCGGCGGGGTGAGGCGTGGCTTGGTAGAGGATGCGGTCGAGCAACCGCCGCTGTACGAACTTGAGCCATGGATGCGGGGCCTCGATCCAACGAACTCGCCTTCTCTTGCTTCTCAACGGAAACCGGATGTATGAATCCTCCGCCTTCTCCGACAAGGCGGACAAGGTCTCTTGGTCCAGACCCAAGGCTCCCGAGAGATCGGAAAGGTTTCGGACTGTTGTCACTTGGCAGGGGGGCGATGCTTCTTCAGGAACAAGCCTTAATGAGCAAGAATACGATGAAGCCGATGACCAAGCATCCGCAAACTCCCTTGCCTTCGGATTCTCCCTCGGCTTGCTCTCTGCTTCCGGTGCGGTGATTTGGTCTCTTTGGCCTGGTTGGCGCCGGCGCGTCCAACCGCTTGAGGAAGCCCTTGGAGGCGGAGAAGGAATAGCCGTCTTTTGCCCCATCCTGCTTCATCGTCCCCCGATGAGCCCAATGAATGACGTGTCCGCACTCGCAAAGCTCCCTGGTGGTCAGTAGCAGTAGGTTGAGGATTTCATCGTTCGTCCGAAGCGGGAGTCCTGAACGTTCGAAGACATAGACGCTGATCCGGCGGCGCACCGACAAGTCATCTAGTTTGCCGTTCCATTGGTCCGCCCACGAAGAGTCGTAAGTTCTTCTGCGAGCCTTGGCCGAGGGGGTGGTCGCTGCGTGAAAGGTTAGTTTTCGGGCATGCTCTCCCGATTCTCTCCACTTGCAACGGTATCTAAAAGTACCGAAGTGAGGAACCACTAGACTGTGGCATTGGGAGTGCTCGGAATAGTGATTCTTCACCTCCGCCACATAGTCCCAGAAGCCGTCCATCACGCCCGCCACTTCTTCCCGTGAGCGTCGAGACCGTTTGGCCACGGCGGCGATGAGTTGCGCACTTGATATATTTTGTTTTTCAGAGTGTTCCGATGGAAGAGCATCGGACGAGTCCGCCAAATTCGGGTTCTTGAAAACGGAGTACTCACCGCTTGTTGATTTGAGCTTTGGAACCGGGGCGGCTTTTTTATCCAGTTCGGTTGGCAGGATGACTGGCTCTTTCGGTTCGGTGATTTCAGGTTCAGGAGTCGAAGCCTCTTCCTCGGCTGCCTTTTCTTTCGCTTCGGAATCCAGCTTCTTTCGTAGGTGAGCGGGCAGTGGGGGCAGGTCGTAGTCCTCCTCCACCTCAATGGCTTCAGGGAAAGAAGTATTGCAGGTTCTACAAAATGTCGTGGTCGCAGTGATGGGGGCGCGACAATTCTTGCAAATCAACTTGTTGCCCATGACGGTGTCCATTGGGCAGTTTCCCGCCTCCGCCGGCAAGAAGATAGTGCTAAGGTCACCCTAGCGCTCCACGGGCCGCCTGGGTTTCGGCCAGCTTGGCTTGGGTTTGAACGAGTTGGTCGCGGGCGCCTTGGACCACGTTTTCGGGGGCCTTGGCGGTGAAGCTTTCGTTTGCTAGGCGGGCTTGTGCGGAGGCGACGACTTTTTGGAGTTTGGTGATTTCCTTGTCGAGGCGGACCCGTTCGGCGTCGAGGTCGATACCTGAGGCGAGGTCGAGGAATGCCGTGCCGAGGGGGGTTACGACGGAGGGTTGGCCGGCGGGGGCTTCGGCGACGCGTTCGAGGGAGGCGGCTCCGGCGAAGAGGAGAATCTTTTCCTTGTGGCGTTCGAGAAGAGCGGTCTTGTCGTCGTTGGCTAGGTAGTGGAGGGCGAGGTCCTTGTTGGTGGCGAGGTTGCGTTCGGCCTTTAGTGCCCGAAGGGCGGAGACGAGTTCACGTAGGTCGGTTATTTCGGCGTCTGATTGGTCGTCGAGAGTCAAGCTTTGCTCGGCGAGAGCGGAGCGGAGAGCTGCCCCGTCTCCGGGAGATTGGTATTGAACGGTGGGGGCCTCTTCGGAGGCG
>CAXGVD010000248.1:0-4711 GCA_964012695.1 uncultured Opitutia bacterium | reverse complement strand
CTCGCCCAAGGTCTGCTGGTTGGAGATTTGGAAGACGCTTCCAGAGGCGTCTGAACCTTCCCCGAAAATGCCTCGCACGGCGATGCCGAGATGGTTCACGGCGTTAATTACCTTGTCCATGTTCTTGGACATGACGAGTCCGGGCAGGTGCATCATGACTGAGGCCCTCATGCCCGTGCCGAGATTAGTAGGGCAGGCGGTGAGGAAGCCGAGATCACCGTCGTAGGCATAGTCGAGGCTGGTTTCGAGGGCATTGTCCACCGCATCGGCCTTTTTCCAGACGCGACCAAAGTCCAACCCGTTGCGGAGTACTTGTATGCGGAGGTGGTCCTCCTCGTTAATCATGACGCAACAGGAGCGGTCCTTGCTCACCACGATCCCGGCGGCTTCCTCGGCCTGTCGGAGTTCTGGGCTGATAAGGTGTTGCTCGACGAGGATTTGCCGGTCGTTGTCGGTCAGCTCGTCGATTTCTAAGGCCACGGCTCCATCAAGTTCATTAACCTCCGTGAGGGCGTTCAAGCAGGCGGACAGGATTTCCCGGCGCTGGGACGTTTCGGCGCGCCCAGGGAACGGAAAGTCGCGCAGGTTGCGGGCGAGGCGTATGCGGGTGCTGATGGCCACAGGTGTGGGCTTGACCCGGCGGGAACTTCGAGGACCGCCTTTCAGGATGGAGTGAAACATGGGAAAGGTAAATAGGGTCAAAGTTCGGGGACTTGCAAAGCGGGCAAGTTTTCGACGGACTCGCGGAGGGCCTGTATGCGGTCCCGAAGGCGGGCGCATTCTTCGTATTCCTCGGCTTCTTTGGCTGCGTCGAGAGCTTTTTCCAACTCGGCGATGTCGCTCTCCAGTCGGGCAGCCTGCTCCCGCTCTTCATCGACCCTATGAACGCAGGCGGCGGCCCTTTCGGGCACCTTACCGACATGACGGGTGCCAGCGTGCATGTCGTCCAACATGGGATCCAGGGCGGGACGGAAGAAGCCATAGCAAGCGGAGCAACCGAAACGGCCGCCTTTCTTGAACTCCTGCTGGGTGAGGCCACAACTTTCACAGACGAGGTCTCCGCTCAATTCGGAGGCGGGAAGATCCATGCCGGCGGAGGTCATGAGTCCGGCCATGGAGAAGTCCGCCGTGTCGGTCACGCCTTTTTCCTGTGCACATTCCTCGCACAGATCGATCTTGTGCATCTGATTGTTGAGGATTTGCGTGAGGTGAACGGTGGCGGGCTTTTCGCAGCAGTGGCACTGAATGGATTCGGACATCTAGATTTAAAAACGGTTTAGCGAATGATAAAACTCTAAAGCTAAGCTAGCCCCAACGGGAACGAAACTCAACGCAGAATGCGCGCCAATTATCAACAAAGCGTTCCAATCGGTCCCATTCGTCTTCCTGTTCCAAGCGCGGGGAGCTTTGCGGAGGGACTCGCCTCGATAGAAAAGGCCGCTCAGAGCATCATTCCGTCCGCGGAAACCTGTTCGCGGAATCGGCGGATGAAGCGTTGGGTAACTTCTCCAGGTGTGCCGTCGCCGATGGGCCGGTGGTCCAGTTCCACGCAGGGGATGACTTCGGCGGCGGTGCCGGTAAGGAAGCATTCGTCGGCGGTCCAAAGGTCGTAGCGAGTGAGGGGTTGCTCGCGGAGGGGAACGTCGAGTTCGGCGGCGATGTCCATGACGGCGGCCCGGGTAATGCCCCGGAGGGAACCGGCGTCGAGAGGCGGGGTATATAGGACGCCTTTGGAGAGGGCAAAGACGTTGTCTCCGGTACACTCGGCTATTTCTCCCTTGTCGTTGAGCATGAGGGCTTCTTGATAGCCGACCTTGAGGGCCTCGATTTTGGCTAGGACATTGTTCAAGTAGTTGAGGCTCTTGACGGCCGGTGGCAGGGCGGCGGGGTTGATGCGGCGTGTGGGGACGGTGATGATCTTCAGGCCCGTCTCGTAAAGTTCCTCGGGATAGAGCTGGATGTCGTCGGCGATGATGATGACGCCGGCAGGGCCGCATCCGTCTGGCTTGAGGCCGAGGTGGCCGGGACCTCGAGTCACGATCAGGCGGACATAGCCGTTGCGAAGGCCGTTCACGCGACAGCTTTCACAGGTGGCCTCGGCGAATTCATCCCGGGTCATGGGGAGGTCGAGCAGGATGGCCTTGGCCGAGTATTCGAGCCGTTCGAGGTGCTCGTCCAGCTTGTACACGCAACCGTCGTAGAGGCGGATGCCCTCGAACACACCGTCTCCATAGAGCAGTCCGTGGTCGAACACGGACACCTTAGCGTTCTCCTTCTCGACAAATTCTCCGTTCAGGTAAACCTTCATGTTGAGCAAAAGCGAAGGCAGTATGAGGAAGGACCGCGAAAGAGCGAGCCGACGTTTGCAGGGGACCGAACGTTCATCAGTTTGGCCGCAGCCAGACTTTCATCGCTTCGCAGGGGAGCCCGAGACTCACTTGTTCTCAATGAGGTTTTCGACCACGGAAGGGTCGGCCAAGGTTGAGATGTCGCCGATTTGATCCGTTTCCCCCGTGGCGATCTTGCGAAGGATGCGGCGCATAATCTTGCCCGAGCGGGTTTTCGGTAGAGCGGGCGCCCAGTGAATGACGTCGGGCGTGGCAATGGGACCGATGACGGCGCGAACCTGTTGCTTGAGTTCGGCCCGAAGTTCCTCGAGATACTCCACGCCAGCGTTGAGGGTGACGTAGGCGTAAATGCCCTCCCCCTTAACTTCGTGCGGGAAACCAACGACGGCGGCCTCCGCAACATTCGCGTGAGCCACCAAGGCACTTTCCACCTCTGCGGTGCCCATGCGGTGGCCGGAAACATTGATAACGTCGTCCACCCGGCCCGTGATCCAATAATAGCCGTCTTCGTCTCTGCGACAACCATCCCCCGTGAAGTAGTATCCTTTGTACTGCTGGAAGTAGGTGGCCTCGAAACGCTCGTGATCGCCGTACACCGTGCGCATTTGCCCGGGCCAGGGCTCCTTCAAGGCGAGCACGCCGCTCACGCCGTTGCCTTCGATTTCCTCGCCAGTCTTCGGATCTAGTATCACGGGGTTCACCCCGAAAAAGGGAAAGGTGGCGGAACCCGGCTTAAGGGGCGTGCATCCGGGCAGGGGGGTAATGAGGATACCGCCCGTTTCCGTCTGCCACCAAGTATCCACGATTGGGCAGCGCTGCTTGCCTGCGTTACGGTGGTACCAGCGCCATGCCTCGGGGTTAATGGGTTCGCCCACGCTGCCGAGGATGCGGATGGTGGGCATGTCGTACTTGGCGGGCCATTCCTCTCCTGCGGCGGCAATCGCCCGGATTGCGGTGGGGGCGGTGTAGAACTGGTTCACCTTCCACTTTTCGATGACCTGCCAGTAGCGGTCAGGGTTCGGATAAGTCGGAATGCTTTCGAACATCGCCGTGGTGGCCCCATTAGCCAAAGGTCCGTACACGATGTAGGTGTGTCCCGTGACCCAACCCACGTCCGCGGCGCAAAAGTAAACGTCCTCCTCGTGGTAGTCGAAGACGTACTTGTGCGTGGTGGCGGCATACACAACGTAACCGCCAGTGGTGTGGAGCACGCCCTTGGGCTGGCCAGTGGAACCAGAGGTGTAGAGAATGAAAAGCGGGTCCTCGGCATCCATTTCCTCGCAGGGGCAATCGGCGGAAACTGCGGCCGCTGCCTCGTCCCACCAGAGGTCGCGCCCCTGCTTCATCTCGCATGCGATACCCGAATCCTCCCCCACCCTCTTCACTACGATGCAGGTCTCCACTGGTTCACCCATGCGTTCGCCTGCGGATTCCATCGCTTGGTCGGCGTTGGGCTTCATGGGAATGGCCTTGGCCCCCCGAAAGGTGCCGTTGGCGGTAATGAGGGTCTTGCAGGAGGAGTCAACGATGCGGTCAGCCAGAGCTTCCGCCGAAAAACCGCCGAACACCACCGAATGCATCGCCCCGATACGGGCACAGGCCAACATGGCGATGGCAGCCTCCGGCACCATCGGCAGGTAGATGGAAACCCGGTCCCCCTTTTTCACGCCACGGCTCTTCAGAACGTTGGCGAAGCGGCAAACCTGTTCGTGCAGTTCGCGGTAGCTGAGGGTGGAGTCCTCTCCGGGTTCGTTGCCCTCCCAAATGATTGCGGTCTTGTCCCCTCGCTTCTCCAGGTGTCGGTCCACGCAGTTGTAGCAGACGTTCGTCTTTCCGCCCTCGAACCAGCGAACCTCCACGGGGCCGGCATCCACGTCGTAGTTGTAACTACGCACCTTGTCCCACTTACGGTACCAATGAAACTCCTCGGCCACCTCGGCCCAGAAGGACTCGGGATCAGCCACGCTTTTCTCGTAGGTTTCGCGGTACTGCTCCATGCTCGCCACATGGGCGTTGGCGGAGGCCGCCTCGGCCGGATCAATCACTTCGGACGCATCATTCTCGCTCATCGTCTTGCTTGGGTTTGTCAAATGGAACAAATTTTCAAAAGGGGACCGAGAGAGTTAGGCCATTGCCGGAAGCTTGTCGATGCGCTTTTCCATTCGTAGCGCCATGCTCACAAGCGACCTCCATTTCGACCTGCCGGACGAGTGCATCGCCCAATCTCCCGCCGAACCTCGGGACGCCTCCCGCCTGCTGGTCCACGACCGAGCATCGGGCCAAGCCTCCCACCACAGTTTCCGCGACCTCCCCGACCTGCTCCCCGCCGGAACCCGCCTCTTCCGCAACGACGTTTCCGTACT
>CAXGVD010000247.1:0-4720 GCA_964012695.1 uncultured Opitutia bacterium | reverse complement strand
CGGGAACAAAGTGGTCCGCCTCGTTCAGGAAGCCTTGGACCCGCTTTGCCTCGCAGTCGTAACCATCAACCCCGAGTCCCGGGTGAAGGTGACGGAAGGCCCCGCCCAACCCGAACTGGCCGAGCACGGCTGGCGCAACTTCCTCATCAAGGTGGCGAACGAAGCGGGAGTCACCGCCCCGCTTCGGGTCGCCAGCCCCAACGCCCTGCCCGCAAGCTTCGGCGGCTGGGGCCGGAACCGCAACCTTCCCAAAGGCGGAGCCCCCAACCTGCCACGGGACCGCTGGCTCGGACTCCAAACCTTCGACGGGCGTCCCCTCTCCCCCGGACTCTCGGGTCTGGATCTGGAGTACCGTATCATCCAACTCTACTCACGCGACTCCGGCAAACGGGCCGCCGCCATTACATTCGACGTCGGCCAAGGCACCCAAGACCTCGGCTTCAGGGCGGAAATCGCCGTCACCTTCTCTTGCATCCCCTCCACCCCCGTCACCCTCGAAGTTCTCGACGAACACGGCAAGCCCACCGTAGCGGAGTTTCTCGTCCGGGACCAACTCGGCCGTGTTTACCCCTCCCAAGCCAAACGCCTCGCCCCGGACTTTCACTTCCACCCCCAAGTTTACCGAGCCCATGGTGAAAAGCTGGTCCTGCCACCTGGCTCCTACGACCTCCAAGTCGCCCGCGGCCCCGAATACCTGCGGCAAACGCACAAATTAATTGTTGGGAAAAAGCCACAAACCGCACGCTTCAAGCTGAAGCGCTGGGTGGACCCCTCCCTTACCGGCTGGTGGTCCGGCGACCACCACATCCACGCAGCCGGCTGCGCCCACTACGTCAACCCCACCGAAGGGGTCCACGCCCCCGACATGCTCCGCCACTGCCTAGGCGAAGACCTCAAGGTGGGGGCCAACCTCACTTGGGGCCCCTGCTTCGACTACCAGAAGCAATTCTTCACGGGTGCCGTGGACAAGGTCTCCCGCTACCCCTACCTGCTCCGCTACGACGTGGAGGTCTCAGGCTTCGGTTCCCACCGCTCGGGGCACCTCTGCCTCCTCCGCCTCAAGAAGCAAGTCCACCCCGGCGGCGACTCCAAGCACCACTGGCCCACCCTCTGCCTCAACACCCTAAAGTGGGCCCAGAAGCAAGGAGCCGTATGTGGACCCGCCCACTCCGGCTGGGGCCTCCGGGTGAAGGGAGACAAACTCCCCAACTACGAAATCCCGCCCTTCGACGGCATAGGCGCCTGCGAGTTCGTCGTCGACGTCACCCACGAAGTCGAAGGCCCCGGCAAGACCCGCGTCCCCGCCGTCGACTTTCTCTCAATGGTGGACACCCCCTCCATCTGGGAACTCAATATCTGGTACCACATCCTCAACTGCGGCTACCGTACCCGCATCAGCGGCGAAACCGACTTCCCCTGCATCTACGGCGAACGAGTCGGCCTCGGACGCTCCTACGTGAAACTCGACGGCAAGCTCGACTACGACCGCTGGTGCGAAGGCATCTCTCTGGGCGCCGCCTACGTTTCCGACGGGAACAGTCATCTCATGGACTTCCAGGTGGAAGACATCCCCATGGGCCGCAAAAACAGCGAACTTCGCCTCCCCTCCAAGGGGAAGGTGAAGGTGTCTGCCAAAGTCGCCGCCCGCCTCAACGAAAAGAGCGACCCAGCCCTCATGACCCGACCACTCGACCAAAAACCCTACTGGCATCTGGAACGAGCCCGCCTCACCCCCGACTCACGACAAGTGAAGGTAGAACTTATCCGCAACGGACAACCCGTGGCCTCAAAAACCATCCCCGCAGACGGCTCCCTTCTCGACCTCGCCTTCGAGACCGAAATCACCGAAAGCTCCTGGCTCGCCCTACGCATCTTCCCCTCCTCCCACACAAATCCCGTCTTCGTCCTCGTCGACGATCAACCCGTCCGAGCCTCCCGTCGTAGCGCCGAATGGTGCCTCAAGAGCGTGGACCAATGCTGGTCCCAAAAGAAGAAATTCATCGACCCAGCCGAAAGGCAAGACGCGTTGGACGCCTATCAGCACGCTCGACAAGCCTACCGAAAAATCCTCGCCCAAAGTAAAACGCCGTGACGATTCGATTCCCTTCACACGCCGTAGCCGTCCTCCTAGCCCTCGCGCCCGCCGACCTGCTTGGGGCGACTCGGGAGTTACGGATCACTAGCAGTCTCGACGGCTCCGAGCAACCCGCCTTCTTTCACACCCCGGAAAACGTGCCCTACGGCAAGACCGTTCCCTTGCTCGTTGTCCTGCACTCATGGAGCGCGGACTACCGCCAGAAGCTCCACAAGCCCATGGAAGACCATTGCGTTAGGGCGGGCTGGGCCTACCTGCACCCCAACTTTCGGGGACCCAACCGCAACCCGCAGGCCACGGGCTCCGAACTCGCCGTTCAAGACATTCTGGACGCCGTCGCCTACGCCAAGAAAAACGCCCCAGTGGACGAGAAGAAAGTCCTCCTCGTCGGCACCTCCGGGGGCGGCTACATGAGCCTGCTCATGGCAGGCCGGGCCCCCGAAGTTTGGGCGGGCGTCTCCGCCTGGGTGCCCATTTCCGACCTCGTCGCGTGGCATGCCGAGACCAAGCGAAAAGGCCTGAAGTATGCCCGCGAGATCGAAAAGTCCTGCGGGGGTCCGCCCGGTGCCTCGCCCGAAGTGGACAAACAATACCGGCTCCGCTCCCCCCTCTCCCACCTCTTCAAGGCCAAGGGCGTGGTGAACCTAGACCTCAACGCAGGCATCCGGGACGGCCACGACGGAAGCGTCCCCGTCAGCCACAGCCTCCACGCCTTCAACCTACTCGCCCTCGAGAAGGACCGGGTGCCCAACGACCTCATCGACGAACTCACCCGCACGGCCAAGGTACCCGCCGCCCACCTCTTCCCCGGTGCCGACACAAGCTACGGCAACAAACGCCCCCTCTTCCGCCGGACCTCGGGCAAGGCTCGTCTCACCCTCTTCGAAGGTGGCCACGAAATCGTCCACTCCGCCGCCCTGAATTGGCTGTTGAAGCAGGCCCGGTAAAAGATCTCGAAAGATTGCCCTAAGATAAACATTCCTCTATTCTTCGACCCATGTTCAAGACCTTGACGGGACAACTAAGGGTATCAGGCTTTGTGGAGGGGATTTCTTACCTTCTGCTCCTTGGCTTAGCCATGCCAATGAAGTACTACTTTGGTGATTTCACAATCGATGAAGCTGGCAAGAAGCACTACGAATACGGAATCTTCGTCACAGTCTTAGGCATGACTCACGGCGTACTATTCATTTTTTACTGCGCACTTCTCGCTGTCGCCATGCGGAAGTATTCTTGGAGCTTGGGATTCGGCGCCTACCTATTTATCGCCACCCTGATTCCCTTCGGTACTTTCTTTTCCGACCGACGCCTGCGCGATCTGGAGACCAACCCCGCAAGCTGAGCCCTCCACCAAGCCGTCCGTTTCCGGGACGTACGCCTACTTCAGGGCTCCCGCGAACACCGCTCCTCGCTGGCCCTACGCCTAGGCACTCTCGCTTCCCGTCATGACGACTCCCACTTCGGAAACGGCTTTTCGGATGGGTTCGCTGGCTTTGGAGTCGAACCTGTTTCTTTCGCCATTGGCGGGCTACACCAACCTGCCCTTCAGGCTGGTGATTCGGGAAATCGGGGGCGTGCACCTTTGCACCACTGACTTGGTGAACGCCCGCTCGCTGCTGGAGAAGAACCCCAAGGCCCTAAAGCTAATCGAGACCAACGAGGCGGATACCCCCCTCGCCGTACAGCTCTTCGGTAATGTTGCCGAGGAGATGCGGGACGCCGCCGCCTACTTGGAGTCCGTCGGCGTGGTCTCTGTGGACGTGAACATGGGCTGCCCCGTCCGCAAGGTTACGAAGACGGGTGGCGGAGCCTCCATGATGACCGAGCTGCCCAAGACCCAGAAGCTCATTCGCTCCATGGTTGACGCCGTTTCTATTCCTGTGACGGCCAAGATGCGGCTGGGCTGGGACGCCGACAACCTGACCGCTCCCGACCTCGCCGCCGCCCTGGCGGACGCGGGTGTCGCCGCCGTCTTCGTGCACGGACGTACCAGGGCCCAGGGGTTCGAGGGAACGGTAAACCTCGACGGCATCCGTCGCGTGGTAGAAGCCGTTCCAGGTTT
Source organism: uncultured Opitutia bacterium (assembly GCA_964012695.1). Lineage (GTDB taxonomy): Bacteria > Verrucomicrobiota > Verrucomicrobiia > Opitutales > Seribacteraceae > CAXGVD01. The sequence continues at coordinate 563 of CAXGVD010000247.1, read as the reverse complement.
GCCCGTGGTGGGGAATGGGGACGTCACCTCGGTGGAGGCGGCCCGGACCATGTTGGAGCGGACTGGTTGCGCGGGTGTCTCCATCGGACGCGGAGCCTTTTACGACCCCTGGCTGTTCAAACGGACTCGCCATCACCTCGCCACGGGAGAATTGTCCCCCGAACCGAACTTCCCAGAGCGCATCCGCATCCTGCGCCGCCACTTCGACCTCCAGCTCGAAGTCTTCGGCGAGGAGCGCGGCGCCATCATGTTCCGCAAAATCGCCCCATGGTACGCCAAGCGCTTCGGACCCGTGAAGCCCTTCAACAAGGCCATCACCCAAATCAGTTCGCGGGCCGACTTCGAGTGCGTACTCGACGAATACCTCGACTGGCGGCGCCCCTTCGCCGACGAACACGGCGAACTCCTCCCCCGCTACGCCCTGCCGCCGATGGTGGCGAGCTTCATGCAGGAGGAGGACGAATACCGCCAAACCCAAAGAAAAACCATACCCATCCCCAAAGGCCCTATCGACATCTGGTAACCTTGAACTGCTCCACTTTCCTGCGACTCCCTTGTCATGG
>CAXGVD010000246.1:0-4722 GCA_964012695.1 uncultured Opitutia bacterium | reverse complement strand
GGCGGAAGCTCTACCCCCACCCCCGCAGGCGAGTTCCTCGTCACTCACGCCAAGGACGAAAAAGTCGGTATCGCCGCCTACCGCAGAACGAAAGACGGCGTGGAGCCAGTATGGTCCCACCCCAAGATCACCCGCCGAACGGACTCCAGCCCCATCGTCTACGAAGGCCGCGTTTACCTCTTCGGCGCCGGCATGCGCCTCTGCCTCGACCTGAAAACCGGCAAGCAACTCGCCAAAGTCCCCGCCAAGCACGACATCTCCTCCCCCATCCTCGCCGACGGCAAAATCTTCACTTTCTCCATCAACGCCTCCTTCCTCGACATGGTCAGGGCCGACCCCAACGAATTCATCGAACTAGGCCATGCCAAAGTACGAGCCCTCCGCTGTTCCTCCCCTTCCATAGTCGGAAACAAGCTCCTCGTCCGCCTCCCCGACCGCATCGCCTGTTACGACCTCGGCAAGTAACCCCAAAGACCAGGTCCGCTTTCGAAGGAAAGCGGGCTAGCCGACCTTTTGCGCCGCCTGCAATTCTTCGTAGAGTTTTTGCAGTTCGGGCATTTCGGCACCGGCTTGGCGGCCTCGGCGGAGGGGTTCGCCCCAGATGCTTTCGACTTCCGTTTCGCGGCCCGCAAGGAAGTCAATGAGGCTAGAAGGTTTGTAGGGGCCCATCGGCTCGGTAAGCGTGAATTGCCGTTCGAGGAAGGCGTCCTCAATTTTCACCTCGAAGAGGGCCGCGGCGGCTTGCAGTTCTTCCATCAGCGCGCGGGCTCTGCGGACGAGGGCGGGGTCGGCCAGAATCTTGTCTGTGGTGATGCCTGCGCCTGCAATGGCCAAGCCGTTGAAGGGGACGTTCCAGCAAAGTTTTCTCCAAAGGGCTTCGTCGAGAGAAGCGGCCTCGCGGGTGGCCACGCCAGCTTCGGCGAAGGCTTCCATCACCTCTCGGCCCTTGGGCGTCAAGGGACCGCCGTTCCGCCCGAACTGGACGTAACCTGGAAGAATGCTTTCCACGACGTTGGGGGCCGTGCGGTTGATGCAGGTGAAACAGAGGCCGCCCACGATGGTTCGGTCTTCTCCGGCGATTCGGCCCAAGTTCTCGACGTTTCCCATGCCGTTCTGGAGGGTGAGCAGGGCGGTGCGTTCGTCGAGCAAGGGGCGCAGGGTTTCGGCCAGCCGCGGGTTGGCCGTGGACTTGGCGGCCACGACGACCCAGTCGCAGGGACCGATTTCCACGCTCGTCCGGTAGGCTCGGAGGGGTTCCACCTTGACCCGTCCCCCGCCCGAACCGTGGAGGACGAGTTCCAGCCCGTGTTCCCGCACCTCTTCGAAGGTGGAGCGGAAGAGGAAGTGGATGTCCGCCCCCGCTCGGGCCAGCATGCCGCCGTAATAGCCTCCCACGGCGCCCGGGCCCACGAGGGCCACTTTACCCAAGTCGGCGCAGGCGCTCACTCGGGCGGCTCCACCAAGACGTTTTCGGCGGTCTCCGCCTTGTCGGGGTAGTCCAAGGTATAGTGCAGGCCGCGGCTTTCCTTGCGTCGCAGGGCGGAGCGCACGATGAGTTCCGCCACCCGCACGAGGTTGCGCAGTTCGAGGAGTGGCAGTTCCACCTTGGCGTTCCAGTAGTACTCGTTGATTTCGCGAGAGAGGTTGCGAATGCGGGAACGGGCTCGCTCCAGCCGTTTGGTGCTGCGCACGATACCGACGTAGTCCCACATGGTCCGCTTCAACTCATCGAGGTTGTGGGAAATAACCACGCGTTCGTCAGAGGGTGCGGCATCGCCGTCTAGCCAAGGGGGAAGCTCGAAGTTCGGTTTCTTGGTTTCGGCGAGGTACGCGTTCACCGCTTCGGCCCCGCGCCAAGCCAGCACCACGGCTTCCAGCAAGGAGTTGCTGGCGAGGCGATTGGCCCCGTGCAAGCCAGTGCAGGCGACTTCTCCGCAGGCGTACAAGCCGGGCAGTTCGGTGGAGCAATCCAGCCCCGCTGGCACGCCTCCGCAGGAGTAATGAGCGGCGGGCACGATGGGTATGGGACGCGCCACGGGGTCCACCCCGCGCTTCAGGCAGTTTTCATGGACGTTGGGAAAACGGTCCTTGAAGTCCACATTCATGGAGGGGGTATCCAGGAGAAGGCAGGCGGCTCCGGAACGTTTCATCTCGCGGTCGATGGCCCGAGCCACCACGTCGCGCGGAGCGAGGTCGGCTCGGGGGTGGTACTTGTGCATGATGGGCTCTCCCGCCTCGTTCAAGATTACGGCGCCTTCGCCGCGCACGGCCTCGGTGATGAGGAAGCGGTCTCCTTCCAACGAGTGAAAGGTGGTGGGGTGAAACTGGATGAACTCCAAGTTGGCCACTTTCAGGCCCGCTCGGGAGGCCATGGCGAGGCCGTCTCCGGTGGCGATGGAGGGGTTCGTGGTGTACAAGTAGGTCTGCCCCGCTCCTCCCGTGGCCAACAGGACGGCTCGGGAGGCCACGGCCCGGACGACGTCCGCCTCGGCGTCGTAGGCGTATAGTCCGAGTACGCGGTCCACGTCCCCTTCCACGGGAACGCCGAGCTTGCGGACCTTGCGGGCAGTGACGAGGTCGATGGCGAAAACGTGCTCGTGAATCGTCACTCCTTTCTTGGCGATGGCGGCGAGGAGGGCGTCCTCGATGGCCTTGCCCGTTACATCCTTCACATGCAGGACGCGGCGCTTGCTATGTCCGCCTTCCTTGCCGAGGGAAATGCGCCCGTCCTCCAAGTTGGTGAAGGCCACACCGAGTTCGGCCAAGTCGCGTATGCGCTCGGGGCCGTCCCGGAGGATTTCGCGAACCACCTCGACCTCGCACAGGCCGTCCCCCGCCTCCAGGGTGTCGGCGACGTGTTTTTCGAGGTCGTCCCCCTCGGAGGTGACGGCGGCGATGCCGCCTTGGGCGTAGTTGGTGTTGGACTCGGCCTTGTCCTTCTTGGTGAAGATGGCCACGCGGTGTCCCGCCTCCGCCACCTTTAGGGCGAAGCTCAGGCCGGCTATGCCGCTGCCGACGATTACAAGGTCGTACTCGGCATCCACGAGAAGGAAGGTTAGGTAGGAAAGTCCGCAGGTTGAAGAAAAATCACAGCAGGACATTGTCCAGCAGGCGAACGTCTCCGACCCAGGCGGCCACGACGATTTGGGAGCGCTCGGGCTCGATTTCGCTTTCGGGGCGCATGGTGTCCCGGTCCACGATTTCCACATAGTTCATGCGGACCCAACGCCCCACGGTGAGGGTGTTCACGACTTCCGCCTTCACGCGGTCGACGTTGCGAATGTCCTTCTCCCGCACGAGGGCCTTTCCCGCCTCCAGCGCCTTGACGATGAGCAGGGCGTCCTCTCTTTGCTTCTCGTCGAGGTAGGCATTCCGGGAACTCATGGCCAAGCCGTCGGGCTCCCGCACGGTAGGAATCGCGACCACCTCGACCGGGAAGTGCAGGTCCTCAACCATGCGTCGAAGAATCACCGTCTGCTGGGCGTCCTTTTGGCCAAGAACGAGCACGTCTGGCCGACACAGGTTGAACAACTTGGCACAGACCGTGGTGACTCCTCGAAAATGAATGGGCCGCGACACGCCGCAAAGCCCTTGAGCCGCTTCCGTTTCCTCCACGTATGTGGAATAACCGCAGGGATACATTTCCTCCGCCTCGGGAGCGAAGACGAGGTCCACGCCCCGTTCCTCCGCCAGCTTCAGATCCCGCTCAAGGTCGCGGGGGTAACTCTCCAAGTCCTCCCCAACCCCGAACTGAGTGGGGTTCACGAAGATGGATAGGACGACGAAGTCCGTCTTCTCCTTGGCCGCGTCCACCAAGGCAAGGTGGCCCTCGTGCAGGTATCCCATGGTGGGGACGAAGCCGATCAGCTTGCCCTCCGAGCGCAGGCCGATTGCGGTGGCCTGCATTTCGTTTGCCGAGCGAACGACTTGCATGGTATGTTCAGTAAGCCTTGGCAAAGACCACCCTTTTGGGGCTCGGCTTGCCGCTGAAGATGCAGGTCCCGGGCTCTCCCTCCTCTTGCGGAATGCAACGGACGGTGACCTTGAGGTCGTTCTTCACCTGCTCCTCCCATTGGACATCCCCATCCCAATGAGCCAAGGCGAAGCCCGATTTGTCCGAGGAGAAGTACTCGTAGAACGCCTCCTTAGACTCCATCACCTCCGTTCGCTCCTCGCGAAAAGCGAAGGCTCGTTGGAAAAGGGCGTCCTGAATCTCCTGCAGGATTTCAGGCAAACGACCGAGGAAATCCAACCGAGGCATGGCTTGGCGCCCCTGCCTTCCATCGTTACGACGTCCCACGAAGAGGGAATCATTTTCCATGTCGCGCGGTCCCATCTCGACGGTCAGGGGCACTCCCTTCTTGACCCATTGCCAGTACTTCTCGCCGCCGCGCAGGTCACGGTTGTCGAACTCCACCCGTATGGGAGTGCCATCGAAGGAAAGGGAGCGGATTTCCCCAGCCAGCTTTTCGCAAGCCTCCAACACTTGGGTACGGGAATCCTCCTTGGGGGTAACAGGGAGAACGACGACGTGGGCGGGCGCCACTTTGGGCGGAGCGACCAAACCGTCGTCGTCCGCATGACACATGATCATGCCGCCGATCAAGCGCGTGGAGACGCCCCACGAGGTGGTCCAGCCGTGCTCCTCCACCCCTTCCTTGTTCTGAAACTTGATGCCGCAGGCCTTGGAAAAGTTTTGCCCAAGAAAGTGTGAAGTGCCCG
>CAXGVD010000245.1:0-4739 GCA_964012695.1 uncultured Opitutia bacterium | reverse complement strand
CGGTGCCACCAAACTCGGCGGGCAAGGGGGCGGTTCCTACGCCGCGTCCAACCCTTCCTTCCTCGCGGGCGGCTACAGGAAGGGGGACGGCTTGGTAGTCGTCACGTTAGTCAAGTCCCTCAACGCCCTTCCCACCGACATAGACCTGAACAACACCAATGTCGCCGAAAACATTGCCGCCGGAACAGTAATCGGAGACTTCAACGCCACCGACGCCGACACCAACGCCACCCACGTCTTTACCCTCGTGGACGGCAACGGCTCCACCCACAACTCATTGTTCAGCATCAGCAACCGCACCCTCACACTGAACGTCGTTCCCGACTATGAAACGAACGCCACCCTCAACGTCCGAGTGCGGGTGACGGATAACCACAACGCCACCTACGAAGAAGCTTTTTCAATCGCCGTCCAAGACTTGGACGACCAAGCACCCGTAATCACCTTGGGCGGAGACGCCAACGTAACCCACGAAGCAACCGTAAACTACATTGACGCCGGCGCCACCTGGGCGGACAACATCGACGGAACGGGCTTGCTGACCGCATCAGGGACGGTGAACGCCGGCGCTCCCGGCTCCTATCTCCTGACATACGCGAAGACCGACGCCGCTGGAAACATCGCCACCAACGTGACGCGGACGGTCGTGGTTAAGGACACCATCGCCCCTGTCATCACATTAAACGGAGACGCCAACGTGACCCACGAGGGAGGACTCGTCTATGTGGATGCAAACGCGACTTGGACCGACGCGCTGGACGGCAACGGAACTCTCACCGCAACTGGAGAAGTGAACGGGACCAAACCCGGAACCTACATCCTTAGCTACAACAAGACAGACGCCGCCGGAAATGTCGCCGCCACGGTGGTGCGCACGGTGAAGGTGGTGGACACCACCGCCCCCGTCATCACCTTGAACGGCGACGCCAACATGACCCACGAGGCACCCACCGCCTACGTCGAGCTAAACGCCACTTGGACTGACGCCGTGGACGGCAACGGAACCCTAACTCCTCTCGGAAGCGTGAACGTAAAGGCCCCCGGCACCTACATCCTCTCCTTCTCCAAGAAGGACGCCGCAGGAAACGCCGCAATCATCCTTAACCGCATCGTCAAGGTAGTGGACACCACTTCGCCCATCGTCACCCTTAATGGAGACGCCAACGTCACCCTAGAGGCAAACAACGACTCGACTTATGTCGACGCCGGGGCCACTTGGTCGGACACCCTTGACGGTAACGGCACCTTGATCGGAGTGGGGGAGGTGAAGCTCAAGACCCCCGCCACCTATGCCCTCGTCTTCACCAAGCAGGACGTCGCCGGCAATTCGGATTCGAAAACCCGCTCGGTGATCGTCAAGGACACCACCGCTCCCATCATCACATTAGAAGGAAACGCCACCCACCGCCACCAAGTGTTCCAAACCTTCACCGACCTAGGAGCCAAGGGTCTCGACAGCCTCGACGGCAACCTCACCGTGACCGTCTCAGGAGAAGTTAACGCGAGCAAACCAGGCACTTACGTCCGCAGCTATTCCGTCTCAGACTCTGCCGGAAACGCCGCCACAATGGTAAACCGTTCGGTGGTGGTCTTCAACCAAGCCCCCACAGACCTGAACGTTACCGTGGTCCCCGTAGAAGAGAACCAACCCGCCGGCCAACCTGCGGGCGTCCTCTCCACCACCGACCCCGACGACCCCAACGCCACCCGTTCTTACGTCTACGCCCTCGTCGCCGGCTCGGGAGACGCGGACAACGGCAAGTACCTCTTGGACGTCAATGGCTCCCTCCGCTCCAACGCCACCTTCGACTACGAGACCAACGCCACCCACTCCATTCGAGTAAGAACCACCGACGAGTTCAACGCCACCTTCGAAAAAAACCTCACCGTCAAGGTGAAGGATGCCTTCGCCCCCGGCGTCTCCACCCTCTCCGCTTCCGTCGTGACCACGAGCGCCGCCACCTTGTCAGGGAAGATCATTGACGCTGGGCACGGTTTGGGCGTGACCGCCCGCGGTTTTGTCTTTTCCACTTCACCTGACCCGAGCGTGGGCGACGCCGGCGTCACCGAAGTGTCCGCTGGTTCAGGAAGCGGAGACTTCAACGCTTCGGCCTCAAACCTCACCCCCGGCAAGCGCTACTACTACCGGGCCTACGCCACCAACGCCGAAGGCACGGGCTACGGCACCTCGGAGTGGTTCGAGGCCAACCGCACCTCCGACCCCGCCGTTCCCTCCTGGGCGGGCGCCTCCGCCGTCACGGGAACCACGAGTTGGTGGAGCAGTCCGTGGTTCGGCACTTTCGCCACGACGGCGAACACGGACTGGATACACCACGAACGCTTCGGCTGGCTCTACGTCGTGTCCGACGTCTCAGACGGTGTCTGGCTCTGGCACGAAGGGCTCGGCTGGTACTGGACTTCGAGCGTCCTCTACCCCTACCTCTACCTGCAAAACGGCGCTTGGCATTATTTCTCGGGAGAAGTGGAAGGCCGCCTCTTCCTATACCGGTACTCGGACGCGACTTGGGTGGACTTCACCCAAGCCTCCGATTCGAAATAAAAACACTTTGAACAAGACGCGCGGCGCCATGAAGAACGAAATTCAACACTCAGGAAGTGAAGAAACCAAGCTGTTTCGCGAAAGCTCGACGCTCGGGAATTGTCTTCGCTGCCGATGGCTTGACCGCGGACGAACTGCCGCCCTCGCCATCGCCTACGCTTGGGGACTTTCGCTTGCCTTCGCGGTCACCTCGCCCGCCTCCCTGCACGGCCAAGACGTGGACGTCGTTAGCCGGGGCGTCGTTGTTCTCGCCTCCAAAAGCGGAGCAGTCGGCATCCTGGAAGGCGAGGAGTTCGCTCCCGACGCCCGCTATCCCGCTGGCTCCATAATGGCGGAGGGCGGAGCCGTGCGCATCGGGCCAGGCGGAAGCGCAGTCCTCCTTTTTTCCAACGGCACCGTGGCCACCGTGGAGGAGCAATCGCTACTCCGCATCGTCGAGTTCGCCCAAGAACCCTTCCTAGCCGAAGGCCGAACAGTTTCTGAACTGGAGTCCGAGCCGAGCGTCTCTAACCTCAAGCTCGAACTGGAGTTCGGCTCCGTCGTGGTGGCCACCAAAAAAATGGATAGGCAGTCCCGAATCGACCTCCGCACCCCCTCCGGCGTGGCGGAAATCTTCGGCACACAATTCCGCCTGCAGGAAACCGTAGGCCAAGGCGTGAAGCTGGACGTGACGGAGTCCACCGTTTCCTTTCGCCCAGTCACGGGCGGACCTCCACTGAGAGTCGGAACGGGGCGCGGGTTGGACGTCCTCGCCGGTCGTGCTCTCACTCGTCCCGTCGATCCTGCCGCCGCCCAAAGCATAGGTGCCCTCAACGCCACCGCCCTCCGCACCGTAAGCGCAGTATCCCTAACGGGAATCGCCGAAGCCGCCCGAACCGAAACCGCCGTCGCGGTGAAGGAAATTGAGGCGAAACGCAGGCAAATCGAGGAACGCAAGCAACGCCACGAAAACGCTGGACAACCCGCTATTGAGGAAAGCTTAGGAAGGGGACCCCGCGAAAAAGCTCCCGCCTCCGACCGCGTTTCAAGTCCCCGCAAAGGCAAGACCCTCGCTCAAGTCAGGAAAAGCCCGGCAAGCGCAAAGCTGGAAGCTTCGGGACTGATGGAGCACAACCACGAAACCCGCCAAGCCCGGAGGCTCGACCAAGTCGTGGCCCGCTCCAAGGATTTGGGCCGCCTTTCCCTCTCGGACTCCGAAGCCCGCCTCTTCCTTCAACAGTCGGGGGCCGAGCAAAGCGTCCTCCTCCGCCACGACCGCGCTTCCATCATCCGCCTCCTCGGCCTCGCCGCCAAGGGCTCCTCTACCGCCCAGCTTAGCACCTTCTGCGGATACTCCGACAACACACGCGAAAAACTCCTTCGCATAGCCAAGGACGAAACCCTCGTCTCCATCCTCGTTAAGGGATACGCCGAAAGCTGGGTCGCCGGCATCCTCTCCGATACTTCCCTCAGCGTCGTCAACGCCACCACCCAACCCACCGCAACCCCCGCCTCCGACGCCTACCTCTCCCTCTCCGCCGAACTCAAAGACAGCGGAAACGACTTCATCCTCGATCAACTCCTCCTGCTCGGCAGCGGATCCCTAACCTCCGAACTCCTCGCCCAAGGGAGTATAGCCAACCGCATCTATTCAGGATTCACCTCCGCCGGCACCCTCAACACCTCCTCCCTCGTCAGCCAGACCGACGCCCTCGCCAACCAGCTTTACGCCGACGTCTCCTCCCTCCACGTCCACCTGAAAACCGACGGACTCGCCACGGGCTCAAACGGTTCCTTCCTCGGCGGGAGAACTGTCACCTTGGCCGCCACCACCCACAACCTAGACTCCTTCGGCACTGGGGTGGGCGACCCCCTCTACCTAACCGCCTCCGAAAAACTCAGCCTCTCCTCTGGGACCACAGACTTCACCTCGACGGTGTCCAAACCGGCCCGCATAGTCCTCATGAGCGGAGCCGACCTCGAAATCGCCAAAGGCACGACTCTCAAGGCCGCCACCGCAGACCTCGTCGTCGCCGCCCGCCGCGGCCTATCCCTCGACCAAGTCCAACTCATCGCCAATCAGGAAATCGCCGTCCGCTCCCTCGCCGACCTCCACCTCGCCGGCGGTTCCGCCGAAGCCTCCCAACTCCTCACCCTAAAAGCCGCAAAGGAACTTTACGTGGACGGCCTCGCCCTAGGC
>CAXGVD010000244.1:0-4770 GCA_964012695.1 uncultured Opitutia bacterium | reverse complement strand
CTGGTCCGAGACCCTTTCGCAGTCCCTACGAGTCGTCTTCCGCCGAGGCTCCGCCGGCTGCTTGGTCGAGAAGGTCGCCGAGGGAGGTCGTCAGGTCCGCACCTGACTCGTCGTAGGTGGCCATTTCCTTGGCGAGGGAATCCTCGTCGTAGTCGGCCGCCTTGATGCTGAGCCCGATACGCCTCTCCTCACGGTCTATTTTGATCACGCGGGCACTCACCTCTTGGCCTTCCTGCACCACGTCCTTGACCTTCTCTACTCGTTCTTCGCTGAGTTGGCTGACGTGGACGAGGCCGTCGATCTCGTGCTCCAGCTTCACGAAGGCACCGTAACCGGCTATGCGCGTCACCTCGCCATTGACCGTGTCGCCGATCTTGTAGAGGCGGTCGATGTCCTCCCACGGGTCCGTGGAGAGTTGCTTCATGCCGAGTGAGATACGCTGGTTTTCCACATCCACTTCCAGCACGATGGCGTCCACTTCCTCGCTCTTGTTCACCATATCGCTGGGATGATTCACCTTGCGGGTCCAGCTCATGTCGGAGACATGAACCATGCCGTCGATGCCCTCCTCCAGCTCCACAAAGGCACCGTAGGAAGTGAGGTTGCGTACCTTGCCGCGGACGCGGGCGCCCGGCGGGTAATTGTGCGGGGCCATGTCCCAGGGGTTGACCTCCAGTTGGCGCAGACCGAGGGAAATTTTCTGGTCGTCCTTTTGGATGCCGAGGACTACGGCGTCCACCTCGTCCCCTACCGAGAGCACCTCGCCGGGCTTGTTGATACGTTTGGTCCAAGACATTTCGGTGACATGCACCAGACCTTCCACGCCTTCCTCCAACTCGATGAAGGCGCCGTACGGCACGAGGTTCACCACCTTGCCGCGGACCTTGGTGTTAATGGGGAACTTCTTCTCGATGTCGTCCCAAGGGTTCTCGGTCAGTTGCTTGAGTCCTAGGGACACGCGCTCGCGGTCGTGGTCGACGTCGATAATGGAGACCGTGATCTCCTCTCCTGTCTTCACCATTTCGCTCGGGTGGGTCACCCGGCCCCAGCTCATGTCGGTGATGTGAAGGAGGCCGTCGAGGCCGTCCAAGTCGATGAAAGCTCCGTAGTCCGTGATGTTCTTCACCATGCCCCGGCGGGTGTCGCCCGGCTTGATGGTAGAGAGGATTTCCCGTTTCTTGTTTTGGCGGCGCTCCTCGATGAGTTCGCGACGGGACACCACAATGTTACGGCGCTCTCGGTTGATTTTGACAACCTTGAAGTCGAAGGTCTGGCCCATGAACTGATCGAGGTTCTTGGGGGCCTGCACATCCACTTGGGAGGACGGGAGGAAGGCGTCAACGCCGATGTTCACGACGAGCCCGCCCTTGACCTTGGTCTTGACTCGACCGGTGATTACCGAACCTTCCTCGCAGGTATTGACGATCTTCTCCCAGTTCTTCTTTTGTTCGGCCTTGTCGAAGGAGAGGACGGGGTTCCCGTCACGGTCTTCCAACCTTTCCAGGTAAACTTCGATGTCGGAGCCGATTTCCAGTTCCCCCACATCGATGAATTCGTGGGCTGACACCGCTCCCTCGGCCTTGCCTCCAAAGTCAATTACCACTTCGGTGGGCCGGATTTCCATGATGGTTCCGGAAATGACGGAACCTTCCTTGAGTTGTTCGATTTTGCTCTCCGCGAGCAATTCTTCCATCAGCGCGCTCATGCGTACTTGTGCTTTCTTTTGTATTCCGTCCGGCGAATCCTGACTCGCTGCGCCCAGCCTAGTGCGGCGGACTTATTAGCGACGGAGCGAACGGGTTGAAGGTTGGTTTGTGGGTGAAAAAGAACGAAGGTTTTTTCCGATCCGGATGGGCGCTCGATGCACCCCAGATGGCGAAAAAGTGGTTTAACATGCCAGCGAACATCCCTTCCCGCAAGCAGAAAGAGCGAAAGTAGCGAAGATGGTCCCGAGGGCATGGAGGCGATGCACGTGTCGCCGACCCGGAGGGTCAGTTCAAGTCTAGTTCGGCGGTGCCGAGGGGGCCGCCGGGGTTTAGCCCGATGGCCTGCCAGGCTTTGGCTGTGAGGGCTCGGCCCTGGGGGGTGCGTTGGAGGTAGCCCTCCTGAATGAGGAAAGGTTCATGGACTTCCTCTAGGGTGTGTTCCTCTTCCCCTGCGGCGACCGCAACCGTGCCCAGTCCCACGGGGCCGCCTTTGTAGTTCTCCGCCATTATGGTTAGAATGCGCTTGTCCATCTCGTCCAGCCCGCGGTCGTCGATCTCCAATAACCCCAAGGCTGAGGAGGCGACTTCCTTGGTGATGACGCCCTCGGCCCGTTGTTCTGCGTAGTCACGGGCGAAGTGGATGAGGTTGTTGGCGATGCGGGGGGTGCCTCGCGCCCGGCCGGCGATTTCACGAGCTCCATCCTCGTCCACTGGAACTTCCAGCAGGCGGCAACTGCGCTTCACGATGGCAGTGAGTTCCTTCCGGTCGTAGTGGTCTAGCCGCGTTTGCAGGGTGAAGCGGTTTCGCATCGGGGCGGTGAGGAGACCCACCCGGGTGGTGGCGCCGATCAGGGTGAACTTGGGAATTTCCAAGCGCACGCTTCGGGCGTTGGGACCTTGATCGATCATGATGTCGATGCGGTAGTCCTCCATCGCCGAGTACAGGTACTCCTCCACCGTTTTTGGGAGGCGGTGAATTTCGTCGATGAACAACACGTCTCCCTCCTGAAGGTTGGTGAGAAGGCCCGCGAGGTCTCCGGGTTTGTCTATCACGGGGCCCGAGGTGATGCGGGCCTCGCGTTGCAGTTCTCGGGCGATGATGTGGGCTAGCGTCGTCTTGCCAAGCCCCGGAGGGCCGCACAGGAGCACGTGCTTGAGCGGTTCTTCTCTGGCTACGGCCGCCCCAACCATGACGCGGAGGCGCTCGATCGTCTTCGCTTGGCCCGTGAAGTCCTCGAAGGTGGGAGGGCGCAGAGCGGCGTCCGCCTCGTCCTTTTGGTTCAAGGAGTTTTGAAGAAAGGTAGAACCTGTGGCGTCCGGCGAGTCCATGAAATCAGGCGATGGTGCTTTCTTCGCGAAGGTGGCCGGGGAGTTCGGAGTCCGCGAGGCGTTCCACCTCGGCGCCCAAGCCGCGAAGCTTGCGGTCGAAAGCTTCGTAGCCTCGATCGAGGTGGTAGATTCGTTGCACCCAAGTATCTCCCCGGGCGGCCAGCCCAGCGAGGATAAGGGCGGCGCTGGCACGCAGGTCCGAGGCCATGACAGGGGCTCCGCTGAGGGAGGCAGGGCCGCGGACGATGGCGCTTGCGCCCTCGATGGAAACGTCCGCCCCCATCCGCAGAAGCTCGGGGACGTGCATGAAGCGGTTCGGGTAGATGCGCTCTGTCAGGATGCTAAGGCCGGGGGCGATGCAGGAGAGGGCGCAGGTTTGAGCCTGCAGGTCGGTAGGGAAGCCGGGGTAGGGCAGGGTGATGATTTCGAGGCAACCGAGCCCGCGGGAGGAGCGGCGTGCGAGGAGGGCGTCGTCACCCGCCGTTTCCAGCAGGACTCCCGCTTGCTCCATGGTGTCGAGAAAGGCCCCTAGGTGGTCCGCCCGGGCGTTGCGGATGCGGACCTCGCCGTCCGTGATGGCGGCGGCGATGGCGTAGGTACCGGTTTCGATGCGGTCGGGTATGACCCGGTGGCGAGTTCCGGAGAGGGTATCCACGCCTTCGATCGTCAACTCGTGGGAACCCATTCCCTCGATTTTCGCGCCCATGGCACAGAGCATGCGGCACAGGTCCGTGATCTCCGGCTCGCAGGCGGCACTTTCCATGCGGGTGCTTCCGGGAGCGAGGACGGCGGCCATGATAGCGTTGGCCGTGCCTGTGACGGTGCTCCCATGCCTCCCTCCGAGAAAGAGATGGCCGCCGCGCAGGGCGGAGCCGTCCACATGGGCGTCGCCTTTTTCAATGGTAGCTCTAGCCCCCAGTTTTTCCAGAGCCTTTAGGTGGAGATCGATTGGGCGCTGGCCGATTACGCACCCCCCGGGCAAGGGGATAACGGCTTTGCGCAACCTGCCCACCAAGGGGCCGAGCAGGCAAACCGAGGCCCGCATTTTGCGGACCAACTCGTAGGGCGCCTGGTGTCCGATGGCGGCTGGCGAGACTTTCCATGTTGTGGCGTCCTCGCGCGTCACTTCGGCTCCGAGATGGCGAAGAATTTCCGCCATGAAGCGGACGTCACTCAGGTCCGGCACATTTTCCAGCACCGAGGTCTCCTCGCTCAAGAGGGTGGCCGCGAGCTGGGGGAGGGCGGCGTTTTTGGAGCCGCTTACGGCCACCTCCCCACGGAGGGCAGTACCGCCGCGAATCCGGAAAACCTCCATATCGTCTCGTTTTCCCGTTCGCGGATGCCGTCAGGCTACGTCGTGGACTACTTTCCGCTTCCGAACAGGCCCGAAAGGAACTTGCCCACCGAGCCGCGTTTCTCGTCCGTCGGCGTGGAGGAGGAAGGCTTGGGAGCGGAATCGTGGTTTTTGTTCGAGTCCCCGCGTTCGTTGCTGGATCTTTTATCCGAGCCTCTGTGGTCGTCCCGTTGCTTACGGCCCTTGCCGCCGCCGTCGCCGCGGTGGCGCTTTGATTTGCGCCCGTCTCCGCGTTTTTCGTCTTTGTTGCGTTCGCGGTGGCCGTCTCGGTCTTTACTTCCTCCGCCTTCCCGCTCTTCTCTCGATCGGCGGTTTCCTTCGCCGTCGCGATGTCGCTCTCCGTCTCGGCCGCGCCCTCGGCGCTCTCCGTCTCGGCCGCGC
>CAXGVD010000243.1:0-4794 GCA_964012695.1 uncultured Opitutia bacterium | reverse complement strand
ATGCCGAAGTAGAGAGCAGGCGGGGCTCCAGTGAAGTAGCTTGAACCGGAGAGTATTTCACCGACGAGGATTTTTCCACTGCGCAGGCGAAGGGTGACGCGGGAACCGATGCCGCGCAGGTTGCCTGATGGGCCACGGAGGCGGACATGGAGCGGAGAACCGGAAGCTGAGCGGTTGATAAAGGTTTGGGGAGTGGAGAGGTTGCGGGTGGCGACGAGATCGGGGCGGGCGTCCCAATTCAGATCCACGAGGGCGAGGGCCTTGGCGTCGCCGGGCAACAGAAAGCCGCTTTGGTCTAGGCGCAAGGTAGTGAAGGTTCCGTCGCCTGAGCCCCGCAGCAGGAGGCCGAGACCGCCGGCGAAGCGCCCAGTCTCGGGTTGGGGAGAATGGAAATTTTGGGCGAGAGAGAGGTCTTGGTGACCGTCGGCGTCGAAGTCGCCGAAGGCGAGGCCGAAGACGGCGGATGTCTGGGCGAGACGCGGAAAAGGACGGAAGGTGAAGCGGCCTTTGCCGTCGTTGATTAGCAGGCCGGAGGCGAGTTCGTTGATGACGAGGCGTTGGGCAGCTTGAAGACGGGCGGGGGCGTAGATTTCCCGAAGACCGGCGGAGGCGAAGGCATGAAAGGTGGTGAACTTATTGGCAAGGGAGGGAATGGCTTGGGTGGAACAACTTTTGCCGCGCACGGGGAAGAGGCCGCCGTCTTCGTGGCAGGCTTCTACGAAACGGGGAACGCCCGAGCCGTCCAGGTCACCGTAGTAGGCGAGGTAGGGTTTTTTCTCGGTGGCGTGGTACTTAGTGTTGAGGCCCATGTTGCCGACGGCGTAGTCGATGTCGCCGTCCTCGTCCACGTCGGCGGCGGCGATGCCTGTCCACCATCCAAGGAGGTTGGAAAGGCCGGCCTTCTCGGTGACGTTGATGAGTTTGCCTCCGGTGTTCTTCCAGACGGCGACGGGGCCCCATTCGTGGGCAATGAGGAGGTCGAGGAGGCCGTCGGCGTCAACGTCGCTCCAAAGGGCGCCAGTAACCATGCCGGTGGAGCGTAGGCCGGAGGCAAGGGAATCGGTAACGTCGGAAAAGACGCCGGCCTCGTTGCGAAGAAGGCGGCTGTTCGGCGTGGTGGGATATCGGGCGCGGACGACGCGCCCTCCGACAAAGAGGTCGAGGTCGCCGTCTTGGTCGAAATCGGCGGCGGCCACGGGTCCGGAGCTTTCGCGTAAGTTGGGCGTGCCGCCGAGGGAAAGGGTGAAGGTGCCCTTGCCGTCGTTCAGGAAAAGACGGTCCCTCAGGTAAAGTTCAGGGGGGCGAGGGTCGAAGCCGCCGGAGGCGACGAAGAGGTCTTGATCGCCGTCGGAATCGGCGTCGAGAAAGAGGGCGCCCATGTCCTCGAAGGGGAGCAATTGCTCGTTCTCGAAGTAAATTTGCGGCTTGCGGGCGAAGGCGCCTTTACCGTCGTTCAGGGCGAGGATGGAGGGGTGACCTGAGGCAGAGCCAAGGAAAAGGTCATCGTCCCCATCGCCGTCAACGTCACCCCAGGCCATACCGGGGCCTAGGCGGGAAAGGCGGTGCGGGAGGAGAGGTTGGGCCTTGTAGTCGTCGAAGTCGTTTTCACGGTGAATAAAGGTGGAGAGAACGTCGGTAGAAGCGAAAAGAGGTGTGGCCGCTTGGGCCACGGGGGCGGCGGAGGAGGGGGGCTCGGGAGATTTCTTCGGGTCGGGCTCAGTGACGACAAGGTGCTTGTCGGCGGGCAAGTCCTCAAAGGTTTGCACGGTGCCTAGCGGCCAGCGCACGGTGAGCCGCAGGATGCGGTCCGCTTCCCCGAGTCCGAAATGGAGTATGGGGTCGTTGGCTGAGGCGTAGCCTTGGCAAGCGTTATGGTAACGGACTTGGAGGCCAGCTGAGGTTTCCAACGTGACCTTTGCGCCTACGCCTCGGGTGTTCTTACCAGTGCCGCGCAGGCGAAGGGTGGCGCAATGTCCGGTAGTGGAAGCGTTTTCGTAAAGGCGTATGGGGTCTTCGAGGGAGGCAACGGCGAGATCTAGGTCGCCATCTCCGTCGAAGTCGGCCAAGGCTGCGCCGTAACTGACGCCGAGGAAGTCCAGCCCCCATTCCGAGGACACGTTCTCAAATCGGAGATTTCCTTGGTTGCGGTAGGCGAAGTTACGGTCCCGCTTGGGAGGCTGCTTGCGCCAAAAGGCGGCCTTGGCGTCGGCGTCGGGCAGTGCTGCGGCTTGGGCCGAGAGGTCGGAATTGGTGAGGTCGTTGGCCATTCCGTTAGTGCCAAAGAGGTCGATGAGTCCGTCGTTGTCGAGGTCGGCGAACTTGAGGGACCAGGTCCAGTCCGTGTTGGCGACTCCCGCCATTTGGGCGACCTCCAGAAAGCGCCCGGCACCGGCGTTGAGGTAGAGAGCGTTACGCATGTACTGCGGAGGGCGGGAGGTGGTGAGAAACCAGGAGTTTTTGTCCATGTCTCCCATGCCTACCTTGGCTTTGTAGTGGTTGGAGCCAGCCATGTCTGAACCCATGAGGTCGATGAGGCCGTCGTTGTTCACATCGGCCACGTCCGTGCCCATGGAGAACCACGGAACATAGGGGAGAATCTCTCGAGCGACCTCTTCCAAGGCACCGCCGCCCTTGTTATTGTAAAGGCGGTCGGGACCGTAAAAGTCGTTGGCAACGTAAAGGTCGGGCAGACCGTCTTCGTCGTAGTCGAACCACGAAGCGGAAAGCCCTTGGTCCGTACCGGTCAAGCCCGCCGCGGCGGAAACGTCGGTAAACTTGTCCCCGTCGTTGCGGAAGAGGTGGTCGTACTCGCCCGCCTCCACCACGCGCAGACGCTCAGTCGGATGAAAGACGACGTCGAAGACCTCGCGATGCTTTTCCTCGATTAGAGGAACACCGTTCTTGACGGTGGCCTGGACGCGCAGGTCCTTGGCCGGTTTGGGTTGATCGGTTTCTCGATTGGTGACGAGGTAGCCGTCAAGGTCGCCGTCCAAGTCGTAGTCGGCGAACGCCATTTGCACATTGGGGCCCTCATGAGAGAGGCCTAGGTCAGCAGCTCGATCCCGGAAGCGCTTTCCGTTTAGGTTTTCCAGAAGAAGGTTCACGTCTCCGACACCGGCGACGAAGAGATCCAGATCGCCATCGCCGTCGTAATCCGCAAAGCAACATCCGCCTCCCCAATGGTCGGCGCACAAGGCCGCCAAGCCCGTCTCCTCGGTAACGTCCTCGAAGCGCAAACCGCCCAAATTGCGGAACAATCTGTGCCCGCCGAAAGGGTAAGTAAAAAAGAGGTCGGGGATTTCGTCTCCGTCGAAGTCGCCCGCGCACACGCCCAGGGTCCCGGGCTTGTTCGAATAGGACGGATTCGCCTGCAAACGAGCCAAGACGTGCGGGGCCAACTTCTTGGGAACGTAGCGAAGTCCCGTCTTCTCGCCCGGGAGCATGACCAGGAGGGTATTGGCGTCCGTCTCCACACGAGGCTTGTGGCCCTCAAGCTTCAGGTCATCTCCGCACAATAAGGAGAACAAGCCTAATAGCGCCATTAACTGCGTCACGGCCATGCATCGCATAGAAAGGAAGGA
The DNA here is from genome assembly GCA_964012695.1 of uncultured Opitutia bacterium. GTDB lineage: Bacteria > Verrucomicrobiota > Verrucomicrobiia > Opitutales > Seribacteraceae > CAXGVD01. The sequence continues at coordinate 1,213 of CAXGVD010000243.1, read as the reverse complement.
AGCCGCCAAAGCGCCTTTTGCTCAAGCACATTCCTTTGTTTTTCGATGGAGAAACACGCCCTTTTAAGCCGGCCCGTTAAAAAAGGGACTTTTCCATCGCTTGAACAAACAAAAGTGGAGACTTAGTCCGCTATCCTACATGCAGGTAATACGTAACCGCTGGTTCCCCTCCATTCAGCAACCAACGAAAACCAACAACACACAGCTATGAAAAAGACGCTCATACTCATCCTTTCGGCCACGTTCGCGACCGGCCTCGTCCTCGCGGACGACAAACGGGAACGACGCAAACCTACGGGGGAACGACGCGGCCCGCTTCAGGAAATGATCAAAAAGTTCGACAAGGACGGAGACGGAAAACTCAACGAAGAGGAACGTCAAGCCGCCCGCAAGGCCTTCGTCGCGCGCCGAGGTGCAGCGGGCGGACGGCCCTTCCTCGGCGAAATATTGAAGCGTTTCGACAAGGACGGAGACGGCAAGCTTTCCGATGAAGAACGTGCCGCTGCCCGAGCCGAAGGACAAAAGCGCCGGGCCGAATTGATGAAGAAATTCGACAAGGACGGAGACAGTAAATTAAGCCCCGAGGAGCGCAAGGCCATGGGGGAAGAAATCCGCAAGCGCCGAGAAGCTGCAGCCAAGGAAGGGCGCCGCCCTCCCGGAGAAAATGGTGAACGAGTGGACGCGCCTAGGAAGCGCAGTGCCTCCGAAGTTCCCGCTCCCGCCAAACATGGGAAGTCCGAAAAAAAGGACTGCAAAAAGGAAAGCTCCCAAAAGCCACCCTGCAAGAAAAAGGAAGGCAAGAAAAAGTAAGCCCCCTTGCTTTTCCAACTCTTTCCAATGGAAGGCGCGGTGCCCAAGTGGGTTCCGCGCCTTTCTCTTTCCAAAATTTGAATCGGTTCTTGCTTTCCACCGAAGCCCCTCGCGCCTATCCTTTCGCGCTGTGCTTTTTCAGGCCACATGACCGAAGATGTAGAATCTCTTACGAAGGACCTAGCGGAACGGGCCCGCAAGGCTTCCTTTTTGTTGGCATCGCTCACTCCGCAGCAAAAAAACGCCGCCTTGGAAAAAATCGCCCGCCTACTTGAAGAACGGGCGGACTCTCTCGTCGAGCAAAACGCCCTCGATCTCGAAGCGGACGAAGGGCCCGCTCGACGTGACCACGGCGCCCGGCGAGATCCTGGCCCGCGGCCCTGGCGTGATGCCCGGCTACTGG
>CAXGVD010000242.1:0-4794 GCA_964012695.1 uncultured Opitutia bacterium | reverse complement strand
CGGGCAACCGGCCTCTTGGAGTCGCCGGAGGACGGATAGGCCCGGAAATCGGCTTTGGTCATGCCGTTGGCAACCACATCGATGAGCCGGTTCTCATCCTCAAGACCTCGCAGGGCAACCGTTCCCTTTCTTGGGACTTTCTCACCCCTGGCAGCAAGAGCTTCGAGTATAAAGGCAAAATCTACGCCGGGTACAAGCAGTCGCCCCTCTCTTGGGACAAAGGAACGAAACCCGAACCGATCAACTGGTATGCCGGCAAGCAGTACGATGACTGCTTCGGAGCCGCTCATCAAGTACTGGACAATTTCGACAAGGAGTTTCCTCATTGGAAGGGCAGGGGATACGAGATCGAGGGCTTCGCCTGGTGGCAGGGCGACAAAGACCGTTACGTCGATGCGCATGCCGTACGGTACGAGAAAAACCTCGTCCGTCTGATCAAGACCTTGCGTCAGGAATTCAAGGCGCCAAAGGCCAAGTTCGTCGTGGCAACCCTCGGCCAAACCGCCAAAGATGCTCAGCCGAGCAACGACAAACTAATCCTCGATGCCCAGCTCGCCGTGGACGGGGCGACCGGCAACTACCCTGAATTCAAAGGTAACGTATCTACCGTTTACACTCATCCGCTCAGTCAGGGTGGCGCCTCCAACAGCCACTACGACGGCAATGCCCAAACCTATATGGACATAGGTATAGCCATGGGTGAAGCCATGGTCGAACTACTCAAGTAGATTGCATGAAAAATATATTCACGATCTTAGCCTTTGCTTTATTCAGCATAGCTGGCAATTGGACTCACGGTCAGGAATCGACCGTTTCCGTTCAACTGACGGTTCCCGACGGCGGATGGAAGATCCGCATCGCCCGGGTTTACCAAACCCCAACTCACCTTCTGGCCGTTTCCAAACTCGAGCGGCAAAGGGGGCCGGCCATCCAAGTCATCAGTCAAGCCAAGGACTCGGTGAAGGTTAAGGCTCCGAAACTTCCCGTTAGGCATTTCGTTCTTGGGAAAGCCTGGAACTGGCCCAGCAAGGAGCCTTTTACTTTTCTTTCCGACCCAAAGGAACTACCCAAGCACATCGGCGGGGCAAAACTCGTTTTTCAAGCAAAAGCCAAACCTGCGCCAAAAGTAGCGTCAGTGGTTGGTTACATAGTGGTCTACAAAAAGGAAATTTTCACGGACGGGAAAACCAAGAAGGGGGAGACTCTGGAGCAAATCGCAAAGCGCCATTGCCAAGAGCTTGGAGCTTCTCCTCCGAGCGTGCTTCGAATCATCAATGGCTTTGCCGCCAAATTCCCTTCAGGTAACATTGCTCGGCTCAAAGCGCTGCCGGAAGTAAAATATATCGAGATGGATCAAGCTTTTTAGGTCGCGTGAAAGTCCTCGCCAACCTTGTTTGAAAAATGAAATGAACAAGCCCTTCATGGCTTTTGTGAATATCTATGATATTCGAAATCGGTCCTATGCTTCTGCTTCCCCTCCTTTCAAGCTTGGGCAAGTCAATTTTCGCGAGTTGGAATGAGAAGTAATGCTCCACAGGGACGGCAGCGTCCCAATTGCGGAATTTACATCAACTTTGTGGTAGCCGGATGGGCTCTGGTCGTTGCTATGCCGTGCAGCGTCTTTGCTTTGGTGGCTTCGGATTCGGCTTCGTTCACCCTGTCCCAACAAGCTTCCGCCCTGTTTGAGGCTCATTGTTTGGATTGTCATGATGCGGAAACGAAAAAGGGCGAGGTGAGTCTGGATGACTTGGGGGGGCTTTCCTTGAAGGAGCGTCTGGACTTGCTGAATCGAGTTGAGGAGCAGTTGTTCCTCAAGGAGATGCCGCCTACGAAGCGTAAGAGGCAACCAACGGCGAAGGAGCGCGACGCCCTGGCCGGTTGGGTTGGCGCAGAGTTGCGCAGGCACGGGGCTTCGAGGCTGGAGGAGAAGTTGCGGTATCCGAGCTACGGGAACTACGTGGACCACGAGAAGCTCTTCAGTGGCGAGCTGAAGGCGAAGCCGTGGTCGCCGGCGCGGCGTTGGCTGGTGAGCCCGCAGATTTTCGAGGAGCGGGTGAAGGACGTGTTTCGACTCGAAGGGCGAGATCGCCACCGCAACCTGTACGGCGTTAAGAACCCGTTTCTGTTGCCCGACCATTCGGGCGTGCGGGATTACGATAACGTGACTCTTGATGGTGGGCATCTGCTGGTCATGCTGCCCAACGCGGAATGGATTTCCTACAAGCAGATTCGCGCGGCGCGGGTGAAGAACGGGGAGCTTCGAGCGGACGAGTTTTCCAACGCCAGGGACCGCTGGGCGCCGAGGTATACCCCGACGGCTTTCGAGGCAGTCATCCTGAAGAAGGGCGCGCCGACGCCTGAGGAGCTGGCCGCCGCCGTGCAGTTGCAGTTCCGGTTGGTGCTCGGGCGCGAGGCCCGGGCGGACGAACTGGAGCGCTACTTGGAGTTGACGCGCGACTCAATTGAGGCGGCGGGGAACACAGAGGGGCTAAGGCAGATGCTGGTGTCGGTGCTTCTAGAGTCGGAGTTCCTGTACCGGTTGGAATTCGGAGAGGGGGAGCGGGACGCCCATGGTCGCAAGACTCTTTCTCCTTGGGAGGCCGCCCGTGCCATTGCCTACGCGCTCGGCGATCGCGGGCCGGATCATGTCCTTCGAAAGGCCGCCGAGGAGGGAAGGCTCTCCAGCCGGGAGGACTTCCGCCGCGAGGTGTCGCGCATGTTGGAGGACGAATCCGTCCTCGCCGGTCCGGTGGACCCCGGCCTCAACGGCAAGAACATGCGTACGCACGAGAGCACGCATCCTAAGCTCGTCCGCTTCTTTCGGGAGTTCTTTGGCTATCCAAACGCCATCAAGATTTTCAAGGACTTGCCGCGTAGCGACGGCTTCTGGCAAAACCCCTCCCGGGGGACGGCGGGCTCGCCGGGTTTCCTCGTCAAGGAGGCCGACCGGGTGGTGGACTGGTTCCTTCGTAGGGATGAGAATGTCTTCGAAAACCTGCTTACCACGGAGAACTTCTTCGTCTACCACAACAAGGACAACGAGACTGGGCGAGAGATCATTGAGGAATGGACGGATGTGTACCACTACTTCAAGGACAAGGACTGGAAGGCCGACCCGGAGAAAACCATCGAGGAGAACCTGGACTATCTCAAGAGCAAGAAGTACGTCCGGGTTTCCGGCGTGAAATCCAAGCGGGAATTCATGCGCCACATGTATTTTTGGGGAGAAACCATCGGCAAGGGCCGCACGCCGTTTACCACGCCCTCCTTTGCGCACGGTTACTACTACAACCACTCGGTCTTTTACAGCCTGCCTCCCACTCCGCATCCTTTCCGCTATGGAGGTGTCGAGAACAAAAACTTCAAGGGGCTGGATGATGTGGAGTTCTGGGACTATCCCGTCGAGCAACCCTTCCGGATTCAATACCGTAAGGGTCTGCTCACCCATCCGGCCTGGCTCATCGCCCACTCCTCCAACTTCCACACCGACCCTATCAAGCGCGGACGCTGGATTCGCGAGAAGCTCCTCGCGGGCCGCGTGCCCGAGGTCCCCATTACCGTCGACGCTCAAGTTCCCGAAGACCCCCACAAGACCTTCCGTGAGCGCGTAGAGGCCGTCACGCAGAAAGCCGAATGCCTGAATTGCCATCGCCACATGAACCCCCTCGGTCTGCCCTTCGAGGTCTTCGACGATTTCGGACGCTACCGCCTCGACGAGCCCCTTGAGTACGAGCAGCACGTCTTGGCCGGACCGACCAAGAAAAACGGTGCCACCACCTACAAGACCAAGCCCGTCAGCACCCTTGGCGAACTCATCGGCACGGGGAACCCCAGGCTCGACGGTCCCGTGGACGACCCCTTCCAGCTTATTGACCGCCTCGCCAAATCAGACCGAGTCCGTCAGTCCATCATCCGCCACGCCTTTCGCTTTTTTATGGGCCGCAACGAAAAACTCTCCGACTCCCAAACCCTCATCGACGCCGACCGCGTTTACCTTAATTCCGATGGAAGCTTCAAAGCCGTTGTTGTCTCGCTATTATCCTCAGAATCCTTTCGCTTCAGAAAGTAAACGAGAAATCAAGAATCACATCATGAACACCCGTCGCGACTTTCTCAAATCCGCCCTGCTTACTGCGGGTGGGCTTTCCGCCACCGGCACCATACCCGGCCTATTCGCAACCGGCTCGGCAGGCGTCCCACGCCGCTTCATCTTCATGCACCGTGGAAACGGCCTCTTCCCCTCTGTGATGCCCCCACCGACCCTCGGCGAGCAGGACAAGGCCCGCGAGCTGAAGAAGGAGCCATTCGAAGTCGATCTCGACCACCATGAACTGCCTGGCTGGATGGAGCCGCTTCACGTCCACAAGGAACACCTTACCATCCTCCAGGGCCTATCTGGAAAGATGTGCACCACCGGCCACCATTCCTGGTGTTCCTCGCTCGGTGTCTTCAAGGCCAATGAACGGCCGGGTTCCATCAAGTGGGCGACCGTCGATTTTGAATTGGCCAAGCTCTTTCCCTCGCCGATGGAGCACGTCGAACTGGCCTGTTTTCCCACTGGCGGCGGTAACGCCCGAGGAAGTCTCAACGGCATAGCCATGGGCTTCTCCGCACGAGGACCGCAGCAACCCAACTACGCCTTCGGTTCGCCCAAAGGTGCCATGGAGGAGCTGTTCAAGTCCGTCTCCGACAGCAAGGAAGACCAAGTCAAATATCAGCTGGATCGCAAAGTTCTCGCCTTCGCCGCTGAAAATCAGGCCCGCCAGGCCCAAGACCTAGCCGGCATCGAGAAGC
>CAXGVD010000241.1:0-4837 GCA_964012695.1 uncultured Opitutia bacterium | reverse complement strand
TTCCAAGGTTTTACCGCCGACGACCTCGGCCTGCTGCATCTCAGCCAAGCGGTTCTTGAAGCGGCCAACCAGTAGCTCCAATTCCTTTTCCGCCTTGGCCTCGTCGGCCAGTTCCTCGGCCCAATCCTTGTATTCGTTGTAGATGGCGACATCGTCCGGATCCAGCTCGCCCTCCAACTCGAATTCCTGGGCTAACTCGAAAAACTCGCCGATGTGCGCGCAGGCCCCTTTCCAGTCCTCGTTGTGCTTGTAGGTGGCCAGCTCAACCAGAATTGTTTCCAGCCGGGCCTTGGCGTTGCGACGGTTCACGCTGTGGCGCACGGCCAAGGCGTTCTCCCAGTGGTCTCCCTTGGGTTGCACCACCCAGGCCGTGTCCTCGATCTCCATCATGAGGTCGAGAAACTCCTGCTCCCGACCAGCCCGGATGAGCTCGTTGATTTCGAGAATCTTGGCCTCCAGAATTTTTACGCTCAGCTGGCCGAAGTGCCTGCGGGCGGCGGCGTGGTCGGGATTCGCCTTCAGAATCATCTTGAGAATCTTGAAGGTCTTGTCTTCGTCCCGACTGCGGGCGGCGGCCCGGTATTCCCGGAAGAGGGGGCTGTCCTCGGAAATCTCCTTGTCGTACAGGCCGTTGAGGAGGTCCACGTGGTCGTCAGACCAATTCGGGCCGAGATAAAGTCCTTTTTCCTCGCAAAGCTCCTTCCATTTGGCGTCGTTGCCGAAGGAGAGCTTTTCCATGAGTACGAGTACGTCGGGCGGTTGCTCGGCCAGCTCGCGGGCGGCGAAGTCCTTGCCCGAGCGAATTAGGGTGACGCAATGGTCGAGCCGCTCGTCGATCTGGGTGCGGAACTTGGCGTACTCCTTTGCAAGGGAGTGGAGGACGGGGTCGGTGGCACCTTCACGAAGGGCCTTTTCGATGCGGTCGATGAGTCGGTCGATGTTCACGGTTACGGGCGTTTCGTTATAATTGCAGATTCAAGGGTTCAACGAAAAGTGACGATGTCCGCCACGCGTTCCATGACGGCGGGGGTTCCCGGAGTCGCCTTTCCCTTTCGGAAGAGAGCGAGGGCCCACGGAGTGGCGGAGACCAAACGGGAGCGGGCGCTCTGCACCTGACTGCCACCAGCGGCCATGACGGCATTGAAGCGGGAACTCAGTTGGGTCTCTTTGTTCCGGAGTTCGGAAAGCCAATGCAGTTGGTTCTTGTGTACGGCTTGGCTCGTTTGAAGTCCAGCTGCCTTGGTGGCGTCCCCGAGATACTGCATTGCCTTGGAGTACTCGCTGAAGTTGAGCTTGGCGGGAGGGGGCAGGGACGCCTCAGCGACTTCGCGGTAACGAGCGTCGCTTATTTTGAGAGCGGCAATCGCCTTCCGCCCTTCGGCCGTGTCCTTGATTTCCACCAATTTAGCCCGAATGGCACCCTGCAAGCCTCCCTCCTTAACATCCGAAAAGGATTCCCGGAAGGCCTTGAGCTCACGCGCCAAATCGGTGTCCCGCAAGCCGAAGGCCCTCTCGACAAAGACGGAAAATTCCATCAGCCCGAAAATCATCCGGACGTCTCTTTCAGCCCTCTCGGGATCATACCGGAAGGTCCTGAAGGGCACCTCGGCCCTTTCCCGCATCTCGGCGAAACAGGCTCGCCAAAACTGAGCCAAGGTGTCCTGCCTCAAGTGAAAGCCCTGCGTGTCCAACACCTTCAATTCCTGTCGAAATGTTTCGGTTTGGGAGTCGTCCAATTGAAACAAGTCCTTAGCCACGCCAGTGACCGTGTTGATGAGATGGGGTCCGTAAGGTTTTCCCGGTGAGAAGGCAGGCCGGCCGAAATGAGTCCCGAACTTGAGGAGGTTTTCGTAGGTGGCGGAGTCAGGCAAGCCGACTGCTCCTGCTTGAGCGCCCTTCTCCCAATGATCCTTCAAACTTTGAAAACCCTTTCGCAAGTCCGCCATGTACTCGACCTCCATCTTGATCTCGCAGGCGAAGCGGTCCGCCGAGTTAGGCGAGATCACGGCCTTGGGAAATCCCTTCACGTCTCCTCGGATGAAAGCCATGGCCGGAGGTATGCCGGCGGCGTATGTCAAGTCCCGGGGTTCCTCCCCGCCGGGACCCGAGGCGGGAGCGATAGACAGCTCGTACTCCCGTCCCGTGCCGCGAACGAGAACGTGGAAGTTCCGCCCCATCGGCCAAGAGGGGTCGAACCGAAGCGTGGAACCGGTCAAGGCCAATTGAGAGGCACGCGGGGCAGGAAGGTGCCCATTGTCCGGGGAGAGATGCTTGTTGGAGAGGAAATGGAAGTCGATGCAGGTCTCGTTGTCGCGGGGGAAACGGAGCACGAAGCCTTGCTCGGCGGCTGACTTGGCGAGCGTGTAATCGAGATCCGCCTCGATGAAGCCGTTCCTCCGTACGTTCAACTCAAGGAAATACGATCCGCCCGCCGCCGTACTCTTGAGGCTGAATCGGGCTTGGTTTTCGCGATCAACCAGATCCTCCCTCATCTGCAAGGCGTAGGGCTCGAAGGCGTCGGCGTTTTCAGCCACTTTATAGAAGGCCCTCGGCCCGATAAAGGGTGCCCGCCAAGCCTGCGCTTCGGGAAGGGCTGCGCTGGCGCTCAAGGCTTCAAAGAGCTTGGTGGCTAGTTGCGGATTCTCGTACCTGACCGCCCCCGTCCGGGGTAGGTCCAACTCCCAGCGCGGCGACGTCTCGGACGGTTTTCTGCCGGGCAGCCAAAAGACGTAGGTTGCGGAGGGAACCAGAGCCACGGGACCGGTGGTTAGGGCGGCGACGGCCTCCTCGGCCAAATCGAAGGCGAGAGAACGCACGACGTCCCCCTCCACCCGCAGGTCCAGTTTCACGTCCTTCCCGCCGGCTTCGAGAAAGGTGATCAAGCGGCGGACTCGTTCCGCCTCTTCGGGACCGGTGGGAATGGCATAACTCAGAGTGCGGGCGCCCACGCGAATGGCCAGGCTTTTGCCGTTGTTGATATAGCTCACGGCAAGCGTGTCGTTTACCGTCACTTCCCGTGCAACGCCGACGGTTTGGGGCTTGACGGGTTCGACGATGGATCCAGGGGCAGGAAGGTCGAGGGCACCAATTCCCACCACCGCGCCGTCTTCGTCCCTAAACAGTCGGATGGGGGCGGCCGCAGTAGGGTTTTCTCGCACGAAAGCGACGAGAGCTTCCACGGCGACCCGCTCCTCGGGACGGTCATCCGGAATGACATAGGCAACCGAGCCACGACCAGGTAGCTCGAAGCTCGCTTGGTCACCCTGCAAGGTCACGGAATCAGGTCCGGTGAAAGCAACTTCTTCCGGCTCACCCGCGGGGAGGTCGGGTGGAGTGAGGACGTCGGTTCCAAGGGGTGCCTTTTGAATCGTCTCGAAGCCGAGGGTATCGTCCCCGTTTTTTACGACGGTAACCTGAATCGGGTCCCCGGGGGAAACTCCGTCAAGGAGGTCGAGATAGGCATCCTGCTGATCGTCGGTCAGGTTGACTGTGACCTCCAACGGGGCACCTCCAGGCTCCCCAACGTCGAGCTTGAGGTAACGGAGCAGACGGTGTTTTTCGAGAAGCTTAACGGTTCCCGCTTCGCCTATGTTGAGTGCGGCGTTAGCCACCACTGGGCGGGGGCCAGAATCGGGGGGAGGAGTCACGGAACCTGAACCACCAGAAGGTTCCGGCGTATCGTCGGCAAGCCAATCGTCCAAGTTGTAGGCCACACCCACGACGAGCCCGACGAGTAGGCAGAGAGCGGTGGAGATAACGATAAGCTGCATCAACCAAGGCCGCTTCTTCTGCTCCTTGCCGGAAGAGGAACCGCCCGGCGTCTGAGGAGCCGCCACAGTGGAACCGACCGGAGCCGCCGCTCCGGCGGAAACATAACTGGAGGCGGCCTGCTTGTACTGAGCCATTTCCCGATCCGAGAAGGCTTTGCCGGGGGCCTTGGCCCGGGTTTTGGGTGACTTGGCCCCTGCCGCCTTGGCCTTGGGACCTTTGCGGGCGACATGGGCGAGGTCGTCGTCCACGGGGTCCGTGATCTTGCTTTGGGAGAAGTCGCGGAGGTCTATGAGATTCGGGGCGGCTTGCTTGGCCCGTTCCCCGGCGGGATGGCCGCGAGAGCCGATCCAAGCGTAGCCCCGCGAGTCCTCGTTTTCCTGCAAGAAGGTGGTGAAGGGGTAGTCCCAGGCGTCGAGGGAGAGCTTGATAAGTGCACAGGACTCGGCGAAGAGCTTGAGGAGGCTTTCCTCCTGCCCGGGGTTAACGTCCAGCACAACCGGTTTCTTGACCTGCGGGGAAACGAGCGTGGCGGCGTTGCCGGGGTCGTTGGTAGCGGCGAGCCAACCGTTGGCAGGAATCAGGTTCGGGCTCTTGCAGACGGAGAGGTCCGCTTCCTCCGCTTCCGTTAGGTAGCGGGCTGGGCCTTCCCACTTGGCCAGCCAACCGTTCCAGTTGGCGAGAATTTCTGCAGGCGAGGGGACGGAGGCGATTTCGAAACTATCGAGGATGAGGTGGTGGGCGATGTAGTTGGTGCGGTTGGTGTAGTCCAGACCCGCGTCCCGGATGCGGCTAACCACGAAGTAATCCTCCGACCCAAGAGCCAGCTTGCGGTAAGTTGCGATTTCCACCTTGGGCCCTTCGCCCTGTTGGTTGAAGTCGTACACGCTGAGTCGCTCCAGTTCCCGCACGAGCCGGTTGCGCAGGTCCTTGTGCCGGGCCACGGTGCAATAGCCCGTACGTCCCGGTTCCAGTCCCTGCGGGGAACTCGTAAATATGAGTTGGCGCGCCATTCAGGTTGCTGCGTTTGCGTGACCTGCCTTGGCGACGTTCTCCGAACCTGTACAAG
>CAXGVD010000240.1:0-4856 GCA_964012695.1 uncultured Opitutia bacterium | reverse complement strand
CGTGGTGAAGTTCTGACCTGCGCCTCCATCGGCGTTTTGTCTTGCTCCCGGTTGGACGCCCATTGAGTCTCGCCATTATGAATACTAGGTTTTTCGCTCTCCTGTTCATGCTCGTCTGGGGCCACCCCCTGTTCGCCAAGGCGCCGAACATCTTGTTCGCCTTCGCGGACGACTGGGGACGCCAGGCCGGCATCTATTCCAAGACCGACGGTTCGGGGACTATCAACGACGTCGCGTGCACGCCCAACTTCGACCAGCTCGCCAAAGGCGGCGTACTTTTCACCAACGCCTCGGTCAACGCACCCTCCTGTACGCCCTGCCGCAGTTCCATCCTCTCCGGTCGCAACTTCTGGGAGACTGGCCGCGGCGCCATCCTGCAAGGCGCTGTCTGGGACGCCAATATCCCCACCTGGCCTCTGTTGCTGAAAGATGCGGGCTACCACTTGGGCTACACCTACAAGGTTTGGTCGCCGGGAACGCCTAGGGATGCAGGCATCGGCGGTAGCGCCAATGCCTTCCAACATGCCGGCAGGAAGTTCAACGGTTTCTCGCAGTACGTGTCCGGCCGCCCCTGGGGCCTCTCTACCAAGGATGCCAAGGCAGAGCTGTTCATGGAGGTGCGGAGCAACTTCCGAAGTTTCCTCAAGGACCGCAAGGACGGCCAGCCCTTCGCCTACTGGTTCGGTCCCACCAACGTTCACCGCAAGTGGACCAAGGGCTCGGGGAAAAAACTCTGGGAAATCGACCCCGACGACCTCAAGGGCAAGATGCCCGCCTTCCTGCCGGACGTCCATCCCGTCCGCGAGGACTTGGCCGACTACCTCGGTGAGATTGCCGCCTTCGACGCAGCGCTCGGGCTCCTCATCGAGGAACTCAAGAAGGTAGGGGAGTACGAAAACACCCTCATCGTGGTCAGCGGCGACCATGGCCCGCCGGGCTTTCCTCACGGCAAGTGCAACCTTTACGACTTCGGCACCCGCGTCTGCCTTGCCATCGCCGGTCCGGGCGTGAAGGGCGGTCGCATCGTCGACGACTTCGTCTGTCTGCCCGACCTTGCCCCCACCTTCCTCGAAGCCGGAAAAACAAAAGTGCCCGACGTCATGACCGCCCGGAGCCTCTGGAACGTGCTCAAGTCGGATAAGTCGGGGCGGGTCGACCCCGAACGCGACGCCAACATCACGGGCCGCGAGCGTCATGTCCAAATCGCCCGGGCCGGTCAGCTCCCGTACCCCCAGCGCGCCATCCGCACCAAGGACTTCCAGTTCGTCATCAACTTCCGCCCCGACCGCTGGCCCCTCGGCGACCCCTATCTCCTCGGTACCGCCAAGGAGCCGTCCCTGGAGCAGATGGAACGCAGCACCTTCGTCACCCTCCCCGACGAGGACGCCGGCCCCACCAAGGCTTGGATCGTCGCTAACCGGGCCGACCCCAAGGTCAAACCCTTCTTCGAGCACGCCTACGGCAAGCGCCCCCGCGAGGAACTCTTCGACCTGCGCAAGGATCCACACCAGATGAAGAACGTGGCCCGGGACCCCGCCTACGCCAAGGAGGTCGCCCAGCTCCGCAAGCGCCTGATGGCCTACCTGAAGGCTACCAACGATCCTCGTCTCCTGGACGACGGCAAGTTCTTCGAAACACCGCCTATGGCGGGCGGCGCAAAACGCAAGTAGCCGAAGTGGAGAACGGACTTGCTCAACGGCAATCTCCGCTTGGCTCCGTCCAGTCACTTCGCACCCCGGGCCTGTATAGACCTAGGTTTTCTCCGCCTTTCGGCATCTTCGTCAAGTCCACGAACCACGGCCATCGAATAAACTTTTCATGCGTCCTTTTATCCCGGCTTCGGAAAGGTTCGGCTTGATGCCTCCTAAGGCAGCTTTGGCTTGACGGGTTGGCCGGTGTCCGCGCCTACCGGGTAAAGCGCGCCTTGTTCATCCAGTCGCCTGATCATCTTGGTGGCGATGCTCCGGGAAAACTCGGGGTTGGCTCCGAAGAGGTTCTTTTTCTCGAAGGGGTCGTCATCGAGGTCGTAGAGTTCCCATTTGCCGCCGCCGTAGTTGTAGATCACCTTCCAGTTATTATCGCGGTAGGTGGAGAACAGGGTGTTACGGTGGCGATGTGGAAAGTGGGTGAGGAACTCCGGGGGGCGATGCGCGCCTGCTTTGCCGGTGAAATAAGGGCGGATGTCGAAGCCGTCGATAACCGCTCCCTCGGGAATGCGGGTGCCGGCGACCTTGAGCAGGGTCGGCATCATGTCGACGCAGGTGACGATGTTGTGGTCGACGGAGTCGGCCGGGATCGGGAGCGCCTGTTGCAAGAGGTTGTCGGGATTGGGCTTGGCCCAGGCGACGATCAAGGGGACGCGCAGACCGCCCTCGAAGCGGGAGCCCTTCTTGTCGCGGAAGGGGCCGTTGGCCGACCAGGCGCTGCCATTGTCGGAGAAGAAGATGACCAGCGTGTCTTCGGCGACGCCAAGCTCATCCAGCTTCCGGATGATGTCGCCGAGTGACTTGTCCATACCCTCCACCAAGGTGGCGAAGGCCAGGCCATGACCTTTCAGGGTCGGGTAGTTCTTGGTGAAGCGGGAGTCGGGATAGATCCAGGGTGCGTGGACCGCGTAATGGCTCATGTAGGCGAAGAAGGTTTTGTCGGTTTGTACAGCGGCCTCGATGGCCTTGTTCATTTCCAAGGTGATGGCCTCGCTCAGGAAGGTGTTCGTGCCGTGATACTTCTCCAGGCCGGGCACGTCCCAGACGTGTTTGCCCGTGCGGTGGTTCGCCGAGTAGTTGTATTTTCCCCAGTAGCTGCCGGGGCCACCGCCGCCGAAACCGGCGACGTTAACGTCGAAACCGAGGTTGGTGGGGTCGCCGGAAGGCGTGTCGTCCGGGCCGAAATGAGCCTTACCCGCAAACAGTGTGCGGTAGCCGGCGTCCTTCATCAAGCGGGGCAGGAGGGGCAGGGAACGGTCGATCCCGGTGCTGCGCCAGTTGGGCGGGCTCTTGATCTTGCCACTCTTCACCAACCCCGTGTCGACGGTCGATTGCTTGGGGTGCGTCCAAGTGGTCACGGCATGCCTTGGCGCCGCCTGACCGGTCATGAGGCTGATTCGGGTCGGCGAACACACGGAGTACGAGTAGGCGTGGGTGAACAGCCGGCCGTTGGCCGCCAGCTTTTCCATGTTGGGCGTCCGGTAGAGATCGTTCAGCGGAATCTTCTTGGATTTTCCATTCTCGTAGAGAAAGGGAACGGAGGTGTCGCCAACGCCCATGTCATCGACCAGGAAGAATAGAATGTTCGGCTTGTCCGCAGCGAGCGCCGCAACTCCCGGGAGGAGCGTGAGGACAAAGAGGAAAGGGAGTGATGGAAAGTTCATTATGCGACAAGGTTTTGCTGAAGGCCAAAGAGCCATGCAGGAGGCATTTATGTAATGTCCCCAAAGCCTGACCATTAAAAAGAAAGGGACTGAAGTAGCTAAGACCATGAAAATTCTCTATCCATCAGCCCATTTAAGAAATGGTTTGACTTTTATTCTTCTTAATTCTCCGTTTTTTTTGAGGCATAACTTAAATTCGACAGACCCGCACAATCGGCGTTGAAGGCGGTGGTCGGCTTCGCCCTTAAACTTGGGGCTCGCGAGGCCGTTTGCCCTGCGGTGGCGAGCGAGTGCGATTATTTGAGCCTTGAAGAGCGCAAGACCAGTGGTCGCTTTTCTTTGTCTAACCCGCCGCTTCAGAAAGGCCTTTTCGGATTGGCCGGCGACAAGCGATCAAGCAGGGCCTCCGCCCAGTCACAGCGCTTCACAGTCAGGAGAAGGGGCACCACTGAAGCGAGACGCGACCCCCGCCGGTCGCCCCACCGTCTCTGCTTTATCTGCGCCAACTCGATCAGGCGGCCGTCTTCCTTTGCCCTCACCTCGAATGGATTTACTTGTCCGTCACTAAAGTCTCCAAAGCAGGCTTTGTAGAATTAGAGAAACCCTAACCGAATTGTGCAGTTCAATAACGGTGCTTCGGTAAAGAAGGTCTTTTTCTCGTATGCTCTGATAGAGATTTTGGTGCAGTAATGCGGGCACAAAATGTTATTTGAAGAGATTCTTCATTTAATCAAAAAGGTTAAACTGAATTCTACTTCCACTGCCGCAAATCCCCCAAAGGGTATAATCAGTCAGCAGAAAATAATGTATGCAAGAAGTTAGGATAGGTTACTAAAGCAGTATACAGGGCCTATCGTAACTACTTTTGGTCGAATTGGGGGAGTAGGCCAGCCTTGCGGGCCTTGGCAAAAGCTCCCTCAGGATCGCTGTTCCATCTGCGCTTGATGTCGCTCTCCTTGAAAAAATAAATCTTCTTTCCTTTGAATGTGATGCTGGGGCTATCTGGATGGACTACTCGATCATTACGCAAAGGGCAGAATCGTTGTGGCATCAGCTTGATGTTTTTTAGATCAAAATTTGCAAGCTGAGGAGCTATTTTCATTGATTGCGCAACTTTGGCGTAGTAATCGGGATTCTTGTTCCACTCTTTGACACAAGTTCCACAGCACATGTAGACCTTTTTTCCCTTGTATTCCACTACTTCCTCTTCGTCTATTTCATCATCGACGAATATTGGGCATTTCACTTGTTTTTCGGCTAACAAAGGGCTCACCAATTGAAGCATAAGAAGAGTCATTAAGTATTTTTTCATCTCTGTATTGATTGGAATGATTATTGATTGGAATGATTATTGATTGGAATGATTATTGATTGGAATGATGTTGGATCTAAAATGAAATAAAATATTTGATTGCCGCTAAATGCAATGAGAAATTCGGGTAGAATCGCAGTTTTCTCAAGCTACTAGAGCCCGTCTCTGAAACCG
>CAXGVD010000239.1:0-4868 GCA_964012695.1 uncultured Opitutia bacterium | reverse complement strand
GCGTGGCAAAAGCCGCCGGGGACGGGGCGGAACTCGGTTTCGCCTTTGGGGGGATCGCCCCGCAGGGCCATCACGTTGTGGAGGCCGGCTTGGTCGAACTCGGCGAGGGTTTCGAGAAGTTCTTCCTTGGTGTGGCCGACGCAGGTGAGGTGGGGCATCACCTCGAAACCGCAACGTTTCTTGAGTAGCTTGGCGTACTTGAGCGTGGTGACGCGAGTGCCGCCTCCGGCCCCGTAGGTAATGGAGGCAAAGGCGGGTTGGTGGGGGCGTAGTTTTTCAGCTGCCAGAAGCATTCGCTCGCCCGCCTCGTCGTTTTTGGGCGGGAAGAATTCGACCGAGAAAATCGGTTGACCGCTCGAAAATCTTTTGGCGATTGCGGACTTGTCGTTCATAAACGCATCAACATATCATGATGCGTTGATGCGTTGCAAGGCAGAAGGGAGCTGGGTTGGGTTCAGGGTCTGGAGGTGTTTTCAAGGGCTCGGAGGGCGGCTCGGGCGACTTTTTCGGGCTGGAACTTCGACATGTGGGAGGGAGAGGTTTCCGCGGTTTCCTCGCCGGGCGGGTGGAGGACGGTGAAGGGAGCGTGGAAGGCGGGACCAGTTACGCGGGGGTCGGTGGGGCCAAAGAGTGCGAGGAGTGGGACACCAAGGGCGTTGGCGAGGTGCATTCCGCCTGAATCGTTACCGATGAAGAGAGTAGTTTGGGTGAGTTCTCGGGCGAGGTCCGCGAGGTTGGTTTGGCCAGCGAGGTTTTTAACTTTTTCTGCGGGAAGCCCGCAGGCGATGGCTTGGGAGATTTGGTGCTCGGCGATGCCGCCGAGGAGGTGAATGCGCAGGTCTTTGCGGGCGTCGAGGAGGAGGCGGGCGAGGCGTAGCCATTGTTCAGGGGGGTAGCGTTTTTCGGGATTGTTGGAGGAGCCGGGCGCTAGGGCTATGGTGGTGATGTGCGAGGCGCCCGTCGGCTCGGCGGGTCGGGGGAGACTGAAGGGGGAGAGGTCGAGCTCGCTTTCCATGCCAAAGTGGCGGAGGAAACTTTCCCAGAGGTTGGTTTGGTGACCGGCGATGTCTTCCTGAGTGGCGGAATAAGCGTGGGTGAGGAAGGGGCGGCGGCGTCCCGGGCGGAGGACGCCGTAACGACGGGGAGCCCCCAGGAGGAGAGCTTCGAGGTCTCCTCGGAGGGAGTGGGTGAAGAGGAGGTGCAGGTCGGGGAACTCGCGGCGGAGGGGGAGGAGGTCGAGGATGCCGAGGAGCTTGCGGGAGGAGGGCAGGGGGTGGAGGCGGTCGGCGATGGCGAGGTCTTCGAGTAGGGGTAGGAAGGCGGGTAGGCAGAGGAGGGTTATTTCGGCGTCGGGGCGAGCTTGACGGAGGGCTCGGAGGTGAGGGAGGGACATGACGACGTCGCCGAGCCAGTTCGGCATACGTATCACGAACTTCGTTTTCTTCGGCATGTTTTCTGTTTCGGGAAGGTTGGAGCGTTTGGCACGGAGGCGGAGGTGTTGCTTGGGTATGTTCTGCGTTTTCCAGCGTGCGTGCGTCCAGAGCCAGTCGGCGCAGGCTTGGTCCGAGGAAAGGAGGTGACTGGCCAGGATCTCGTGGGCTTGGGTGGTGAGGTCGGTTTTTCCAGCTGGGTCCATTTCCACCATGTGGAAGGTGGATTGGAAGAAGGCCGTGCGTTCCGGGATCATGCAGACGGCTCGGGCCTTAGTGCCGATGGTTAGGAGGGCGGGTAGGGGTGTGGTGGAGGCGATGCGTCCTAGGAATGTGGAGAGGGTGCCGTTGATCCCGGCGTTTTGATCGAATAGGACGGCGAGCCAATTGTTTTTCCGCAGGTGGGCCTTGGCTTCGTTCAGGGCGGTGTCTCGAGGGAACATGCGTAGGTTCGACTTCCGGCGTGACGCGAGGACGAGGGCGTCTATGGCTGGATTAGAGTTAGGCCGGTAAATAGCTCCGAGGCTTCGGGAACCTCCGGGGCGGAAGTGGGGGGAAATGCCCGGCATCTCGAAGTGCGTGACGTGGGGAAGAAAAAAGACCACAGGTCGGTGGGAGCGGCGGAGGTCGTGCAGGAGACGTTCGGTGGCTGGAGGGATGAGGAGCATACGCCGACGCTGGTCTAGGGAAAGGCTGCGGTAGGCGAGGGAAAGGAGGCCCATTTCCACGAGGTTGGCGGCGGACTTTCGAGCTAGGGTGAGGAGGCGGAAGCGCGGGTGGTCGGGAAAGGCTCGCCGCAGGTTGGAGAGCAGGGTGCGCCGGCGAGGGTTCGGGAGGAGAACGAGAAGACGGCCCGCGAGAGCGGCGAAGGCTTCGAGGCTTTTAAGTGGCGCGCGGGCGACCAACCATCCCAGCGCCATCAAGAGAATGTTGGCGACTCCTGACACGCTCGGATGATCTATGGACTTGCCGCCGCCTTGGCAAACTTCATCCTCCGGGTCGTGCAAGAGCTGTTTGTAGTGAAACCGTCCTCCTTGGGCGATGTTGTGCATGGGCTGCGGGTGGTGGCTTCCATTAAGGAAGAGTCCCCGAACTTGAGGGTTTCGTGGGTTGTCCGGGATCTTTTCGCCCCGCTTGTCCAGACCTGCGGTATTGTGGACGAGATATTCCTTTTCCGACGTGGGGCGGGTCCACTGGCCTACCTGAGCTTGATGCGGCGGATACGCAGGAAGCGTTTTGATTGCGTTTTTGAGATGCAGGGCCTGTTGAGGAGTGCCTTGCTGGCCGCCGCGGCGAAGGCGCCCGTGAAGTGGGGGCGAAGCGATGGTCGGGAGGGCTCCACTTTGTTCTACGCAAAGGTTGCCCCTCCGAAGAATGGGCGCTGTACGCACGCCGTGGACGTCTTGCTGGCCTTCAAGGATGCGGTGGGGTTGGAGCCCAGGCTGAACGGAGAGTTGAAGTTTCCAGGAGCGAAGCTACGCGCCGAGACGAAGACCGCGTTGGAAAAGGTGACGAAGGAGGGCGAGAGGAGGCTGGTCACCTTGTTCCCGGAGAGCCGGCGGGAAGAAAAGGAGTGGCCTGGCTTTTCCGAGTTGGCTGAGAAGTTGATGCAGCGTGGGGACTTGGCCTTGGCTTGGGCTGGTTCTAGGGGGGAGGGTAGACCGAACCTCGAGGGGGTGGCGAATTTGTCGGGAAAGACAAGCTTGCAGGAGTTGCCCGCCTTGGTGCAGCGTTCTGCCGTGGTGGTCACGAACGACAGCGCTCCCCTGCACATCGCTTCCGCTCTGGGGCGGCCTCTCGTGAGTTTGTTCGGCCCAACGGATCCTCGGCGTTTCGGCCCGTACCCCGTTGATTCCTTGAATGCCCGGACGCTTCGGGTTGCGGACGGAAAGCTTTGCTGTATATCGACAGAGGTTGTGGAGAATGCGGTTCTGGAGCTGCTCGGGGGCGATTAGGATTGTTCCCGCCGCCGTTTCGGTTTTCCTCCCGAAGGCATGATTGACCTGTCTTTGCTTCGGGATAAGCCGGATTTCGTTCGAGAGGCCATCGGCCGTAAGAAGTTCGCTTGCGATTTGGACGCCTTCCTCGCCTTGGACGATGAACGACGCGGTTGCATCGCTCGCTCCGAGCAGGCACGCGCGGGCCAGAAGGCGGCCAATAACGAGATGGCGTCCTTGGAAAAAGGTTCGCTCGCGTTTCTGGACAAGGTGAAGGAAATGAAGGCCTTGGCCGCCGAGGTCAAGGAGCTGGAGGGCGTCACCAAGGAGGTTGAGACTCGCTGGCGGGAAGCTTATCTCACCTTGCCCAACCTGCCGGACGCCTCGGTGCCCGACGGCGATACTGAGGACGACAACCAAACCGTCGCCACTTGGGGTACTCTCGACGAGGTTTCTCCTCACGCCGTTCCCCACTGGGACGTGTGCTGGTTTGCCAAGCTCGCCGACTTTGAGCGTGGGGTGAAGGTTACGGGGGCGGGCTTCCCTTTCTACGTGGGTGACCTTTCGCGATTGGTTCGGGCCCTCGTCCAGTTCTTCCTAAAGGAGGCTGAGACGGCGGGTTACGAGGAGGTGTCCGCCCCGCTTCTGGTGAATGCGGACAGCGCCCGGGCTACGGGAGCGCTCCCCGACAAGGAGGGGCAAATGTACCACGCTGCTCAAGACGACTACTACCTGATCCCCACGGCGGAAGTGCCCGTGACCAACTTCTTTCGAGACGAAATTGCGGACGCGGACCAACTCCCCCTCAAGCGCGTTTGCCACACGCCCTGTTTTCGCCGGGAGGCCGGCAGTTGGGGCAAGGACGTCCGCGGGCTCAACCGCCTGCACCAGTTCGACAAGGTGGAACTCGTCAAGTGGACGCGCCCCGAGGATAGTTTCGACGAACTGGAAGGCCTCCGCGGCGACGCCGAAAACCTACTCCGCAAGCTGAACCTGCCTTATCGCGTCCTTCTCATGTGCGTGGGAGACATCGGCTTCCCCCACGCAAAGCAGTACGACCTCGAAGTATGGGCGGGTGGCCAGAAACGTTGGCTGGAGGTCTCAAGTTGCAGCAACTTCACGGATTTTCAGGCTCGCCGGGCTGGGATTCGCTTTCGAGACGAAAACGGGAAGCCGCGCCATCTCCACACTCTAAACGGTTCGGGGCTCGCGGTCCCCCGTGTCCTTGCCGCCCTAATCGAGAACAACTTGGACGGGGAAGGCCGCATGAAGGTTCCCGAATGCCTTCGCCCTTGGTTTGACAAGGAATTCCTCGAAGCCTGACTCAGTCCGTCGCTTCCAGTTTCCCATGACTCGCCCCGACGCATCTTATCGACCGTCGTGGCCCGAACTCTCCGGCAGGGTGGGGGACCGCCTGCCCGTCAACTCTCTCGACTCCGCCGCCCTTGCTACTCTTCGCAAGCTTGCCGCCGAGGGGGACTCCACCGCTCCGTGGCTTCTA
>CAXGVD010000238.1:0-4869 GCA_964012695.1 uncultured Opitutia bacterium | reverse complement strand
ATCCCCCCAAAGGCGAAACCGAGTTCCGCCCCGTCCCCGGCGGCTTTTGCCACGCCGACGAACTCGTCACGCTCATCCGCACCCACCACCCCCACTTCGGCATCGGCGTGGCAGGATACCCTGAGAAGCACCCAGAGGCCACCGACCTCACGGAAGACGTGCGATGTCTCGCCCACAAAGTTTCCTGCGGGGCGGACTTCGTCACCACCCAACTATTCTTCGACAACGCGGCCTACTTCCGCTTCGTCGAACATTGCCGGGCAGCCGGAATCACCGTCCCGATCCTCCCCGGCCTCCTCCCCATCCTCTCCCTCGACCAAGCCCGCCGCTTCTGCGACATGTGCGGCGCACGCATCCCCCCCGAGTTGGAAGGCCTGCTCGTGCAAGCCGCGGAGGAGGACGCCCCCCGCATTGGGGCCGACTGGACCTTCCGCCAAGTGGACGAGCTTCTCCAACAAGGCGCCCCCGGCTTCCACCTCTATGTCCTGAACAAGTCCAAGGCTGCCACACGCATCCTCAAAGGTCTCGCTCCGAACTAATTCGGACGCTCCGCCGCCTGCCGAGCGCCGCCTCCGCCGGCTTAGCCCAAGCCCACCACTTCCTCTATTTCCGCCTTGGCCTTGAGGGAATCGAGAAAGGCGTCAAACTTCTCGTCCTTGCGCCGCTCGTGGAGGAAGGAGATGATTTGTTCCTGCACTTCCTCGAAAGGTGTGGTCTCCGGCTCGTTGCGTTCGTGGAGAAGAATCAAGTGCCAGCCAAACTGCGTGCGCACCGGTTCGCTTACCTCGCCGGCTTGCAGGGCAAAGGCGACCTTCTCGAACTCCGGCACCATTTTTCCCCGCCCGAACACGCCCAGACTTCCATCATCCTCGGGGCAATCGGAGCACAGTCGCACAACTTCCACGAAATCCTCGCCCCCGTCCACCCTAGCCTTCGCCTCCCGGGCTGCCTTTTCCGCCTCCTCGTCCTTCTCAGGCTCCTCCACTCGCTTCAACCAGTGGGAAGCCCGCAAGGTAACTTCAGTCGTGAAAAGGTCCGGACGGTCCTCGTAATAGGCCCGAGCCTCCTCCTCCGCAGGAGCCTCGCAAGCGGATTCCTCTTCAAGCAATTGGTTGAAACGCAGACGCGAAAGCACTTCCTTTCGCAAGTCCTCTGAATTCCTAACCAGGGGATGGTTAGCCTTCTCGAAAGCCTTCTTGCCACCGTTCTGCTTCATCCACTGCTTCATTTCACGTTTCACCTCCACCTCGTCCACCTTGTACTTCCGGCGAGAACTCTCCTGAGCCATCAGAGCTTGGTCAATCAAACGGTCCTTAGCCACGTCCAAGGCGGCCAAACGAACCACCTCGCGCGGTTTTCCAGGCATACCCCGTGCCACGTTCTCGAATAGGGCTTCCGACTGGCGCTCGATCGCCCAGTCCGGAATCAAATGCTCGTCCACCTTGATCGCCATCGTCTTGAAACGGAAACAAAAAGCTTCTCATCTTGTCCCGCCAACCCGAAAAGCCAAGAAGGAACGCTACCGTGAATAAGAGGGTGGGCATCATCACCGGCGACCTGACCACCTTGTCCGTTGACGCCATCGTCACCATCGCCCAGAAAGAATGCACGACGCAAGCCGAGTGGACGGTGCAATTCATCGGCCCGCAAGACCCGCCCTCTTGGAGAAATACAAAACCTTGGAAGCTTTCAAAACGGGCACCTCAATAAGCTTCGGCTTATACCGCTTACCCGTTGAAAAAGCCTTCCGCATATCCATCGGTGAAGCCTTGGCCGAACTGCGGCCTGGACTCGCCTGATCTCAATTGAGTCTCAATAAAGTTTGACGCCGCAAGCGCCCTTCTCGTAAGAGTTGGGACTCTACGCAAAATGGTGGCCAAAAAGAAACAGAGTAAGCAAACTGCGGAAATTTGGGACGGGTTCTCTAAATTCCTCACCAGTAAGGGCCTGCGCGTCACGGGCCAACGTCGGGGCATTTTTGATGCCCTCTTCCAGCAGGACGGCCACTTCACCGCCGAGCAACTTCTGGACTCTGCCCGCACGCTGGACGACACCGTCTCAAGGGCAACCGTGTACCGGAGCCTCCCCCTCTTCGTGGAAAGCGGAGTGGCCCGGGAGGTGGACGTCGGCCACGACAACAAGTTCTACACCGTCAACCGCTCCTCGGACAACTTCAAGGCGCAGGTCATCTGCTCGAATTGCGACACCATCTTCGAAGTGGACGCCCCTTTCATGGAGTGGTACGGAAAAACAGTCTCCGAGAAACTCGGACTCGACGTTAAAGATCAGCGCCTGCAAGTCCACGCCGAATGCCCGCGCTCCGCCCAAGGTGCTTGCGACCACGGAAGCTAACGCGAGCCACTCGTCCCTTGACGCCTGGAACCATGGCCACCACCACGGAAGAGCCCCGCTCCCCTCTTGTCTTTCAAAAGGAAGACGCCCCCGCCCCCCTCACAGCTGAACAAGAGGAAATCCTACGCCTAAAGGAGGAAAAGAACGCCGTCATCCTCTGCCACAACTACCAAATCGAACCCATCCAGCGCATCGCCGACTACGTGGGCGACTCCCTCGGACTCGCCCGACAAGCCGCCGAGACCGACGCCGAGGTCATTGTCTTCTGCGGCGTTCACTTCATGGCCGAAACCGCCAAAATCCTCAACCCCGACAAAACAGTCCTCCTCCCCGACCTCGACGCCGGATGCTCCCTCTCCGACTCCTGCCCAGCCGAAAAGCTCGCTGCCTACCGCGAGCAGAACCCGGAGGTCTACGTCGTCGCCTACGTCAACTGTTCTGCCGCCGTAAAAGCCCTCAGCGACGTCATCTGCACCAGCGGAAATGCCGTCAAGATCGTGGAGCAAGTCCCCCCCGAAAAAGAAATTCTCTTCGTCCCCGACCAGAACCTCGGCCAATGGGTGGCCAAGCAAACGGGCCGCCCCATGAAACTCTGGCCGGGCAGTTGCTACGCCCATGTCCTCTTCACCAAGGAGTCCATCGAACGTTGCCGCTTGCAGCACCCAGACGCCCCCGTGGTCGCCCACCCCGAATGCATCGAGACCGTGAGGGACCTCGCCGACGAAGTCTGCAGCACCGAAAAGATGGTCTCCTTCTGCCGGGACCATCCCGCCTCCACCTTCATCATCCTCACAGAGACCGGCATGATGCACCGCCTCACCCGGGAACTCCCCGAAAAAACCTTCGTCGCAGGCCCCACCGATCACTGCGCCTGCAACGACTGCCGTTTCATGAAGATGAACACCACTCCCAAACTCCTTCAAGCACTCCGCAATGACGCTCCCGTTCTCGAACTCCCCGAAGATGTAAGGAAAAAAGCCCGCATCCCCATCGAACGCATGCTCGCATGGAGCTGAAAACACCCCGTTTCGCACCACCTTTTACTCAACTATGAAACGCCTGCTCCAGCTCCTCCTCCTTCCCGCCTTCCTCGCTTCCTGCAGCGACAACGCCACCGACGCCTCCCCCCCGCCCCTCTCCGATCTGAACGCCACCGCCCGCAAGGCCGCCCTCCTCGCCCAAGCCCTCGAGCAAGACCTCACAGACGCCCTAGTCATACAAAAGCTCTTCCCTGACGCCGTCATCTTCAACCACCTCGAACGACGCGGCCAAGGCGAAGACAAACTCTTTTACGAACCCGGTTCCAAAACCCCCCACACTGGCTGGGCCAAAGGCTACCACCCCAACGGCAACCCAGAAGGGATTGGACACATCATAGACGGCAAGGAAAACGGCCCCTGCTTCTTCTGGCACGACAACGGCGTCAAAAGCCAACAAGGCGAATTCCGAGACGGCAAAAGGCACGGCCTATGGATTCACTACGACACCCAAGGCCAAGAAACCGAACGTGAAACCTGGGACCGAGACGAACGCCTCTCCCACCAAAGCACCCAACCATAGCAGACGGAAATCTGCGGTTTTCCGCTCTTATCTAAAGTGCCCGTTCAGCCCTCGAACAAAATCCTCATGCGTTCCAGCCCCACCTTCAGGACTTCGGCGGGGTCCGCCGCCCAGAGTTCGGCGTTGAAAAGTTCAAGGCTTACGGTCTGGTCGTAGCCGATTTCTTTGAGGACGTCGATTTCGGCGACGAGATCGATTTGCCCTTCGCCGATCATGACCCGATCGGGATCGGTCTGACTAAGGGCGGGCTTGTCGGGATGAGCATCGTCGATATGATAATGACTGATTCTGTCCATGGGAACGGAGCGGAGAACTTCGAGGCTCGAGCCGCTATTCCAATTGTGGAAGGCGTCGAGGATGAGGGTGGCGTCACGATCGTCCGCCTTCTCCACGATTTCCCAAGCCTGCTTGAGGGTGTGTACGGACTTGAAGAAACTGATGTACTCGAAGGTAGGCCGTATCCCCTCCTCGCGCCCGATGGCAAGTAACTCAGCGTAGCGTTCGGGTAAGTGCTCCGTGCGAGTGGATTCCATGGGCGGCGTGGCCACGATGAAAGGTGCTCCCAAACGTGCTCCAAGGGCGAACCTGCGGCGGGCCTCGTCGAGCACGAGTTGATGCTCCCACCCTTCGAAGTCTCCCCATTGGCGCATCGCGATGACGGAAGGAACGATCAGGCCGTTGTCAGCAAGGGCGGTCTCGACGTCGGAAACTTCCCCCCCACGCGCCACATGCTCGAAAACGTCGTTCAACCACAACTCGATGCCGTCGTAGCCCGCCTCCCCCGCCAAACGTATTTTGTCGAGCAAGGCCTGCGGCTTTATGGTGCTGGTGTTCAGGCAGTAAAGCATGAAGGGAAAAAAAGCGGCGAAACCGGCGAAGTCGATGCGGAAAAGGCAGGGTTACAGGGATTCTCGGTTGATGAAGAGTTGGAGTGCGCCTTGAAGGAGGCCGTTGGAG
>CAXGVD010000237.1:0-4870 GCA_964012695.1 uncultured Opitutia bacterium | reverse complement strand
TGGGATTCATCGGCAAAGCGCCCCGTTTCGGTCTCTGGGCTCCCCATGGTGAATTTGCCGGGTGGGCACCAGCAATAGACCATGCCGCGCGGGCCCACCCATTCGTCGCCTGCTTTGCGTCCCGGAATCATCTTGTTGGGCGGACTCACGGCTTTCGAGGGCTTGTCCAAGGTGTTCAGGATCGATTCGTCATGATGGACGTTTGGAATTTTGTGGGGAGGGGGGACTTTGTCCGGGGCGTCGAGGATCACTAGGTTTCGGGAGCTACCGCCCTTGGCCTGCAATTGATCCAAGACGAAATTCACGCCCAACCCGCGACCCGGCCTGCTCTTGACGTCGAGGAGGCAAAGGGTCTTTTGCTTGAGGTATTCTCCGGGAGCTGCCTGCCCAATGAAATAAACCAGGGCAGTTCCTCGTACGGGTGTGCGGGCGGCGAAGCCCTCGACCTCGCGCTTGATCTGGTTGTTGTCCGGGTTCCTTATGACGGTACAGCGAAAGCCGTGTGCCTCGAGTTGCTGCAGTATGGGCTGTAAACTTGGCTTGGGCAGTTTGAGGTCGGCTGCTTCGTAGGCATGGACGTCCATCACCAAGGCGGTCCGGTGCTCGGCTAGGGCGCTTCCCGCCCATGCGAAAAAGAATCCGAGCAGAATCTTTGTCCTCATTCGTCTCATGTTTGGCCAGGGGAAGTCTCGGAGGGCGGGCTCATTCTTCCAGCAGCAATTCAAGGCCATTGATCATGGTTACGCCGTTGCCGGAGCTCAGTTCGAGGTCCAGGGGCCCCGTGACGGAGACGCTCTTGAACTCCTTCACGAGAGGGCCCGAGGTGGTTAGGTTGGTCACGACGGGCTTTCCCTCGAGTTCAACGGTCAAGCCCTCGACTCCGGCGAAATGCATGCGCACGGTATAGGTGCGGGTTGCCTTGTCGTTCTTCTCGCCCTTGCCACCCTTCATAAGCACGGGGATCCTGATTCTTTCCACGCCGGAGAGGCCACTGGAACCGACCCACTCTTCCTCAGGGCCGCCTGACACCCATTGCAATTTGTCCCGTGGCTCCATGGAGAGGTCGTAGCGCTTGAAGCGGTCGATTCGTTGCCAGAGCGTGCCGTCCTCCGTGATGCGGTCACCGGGAGCCCCGAAGTTGTATCCTATCCGGCGGATCGGAGCACCTGACGGATCGGGACTTTTTTCGGAGGTCGAATAATAGGTGGACCAAGATGGATTATCCGGGCGGTGCACGAGAGCCATGGCGGTCATACGGTTTCTTTTGTGGTGGGTCCCGAAATTGGGGACGTTGAGAACGCCGCCGGCCGGTATCAGGGTGGGGGCGCAACCCGCATCCAGGCCGGTTAGGCTGGTGGTGCCACTTTGGTTTTCCAAGTTGTAGTAACCGGTTCGCCACGTGACGAGGTTTTCGGAAGCGATGAGGTGGTTGCAGCCGCCTTTACGGAAGCTCCAGGTCTCCATTTGCCCAGTGACGGGTGATTTGCGCAGGGCGCGTTTGCCGTCGGTCAAATTGTAGGTGTAGCCGGACCGGTCGATGAGGATGTCGCCGTGAATGACGTGGGGTCGATGGTAAGGGTTGTCGTCTACCTGCCAGGCGATGGAACCGTCGCTCCCCTTGAAAGCACGCATGCGGCCGGGGGCGTTTTTGTTGGTTTTGCCGCGCCTGACGTCCATTGACTTGTTGACCCATTGGTTGTTTTCCCAGACGACCAAGTTGCGGCAGGGAACGAGGAGCAGGTCCTTTTCGGTTGAGTAGGCGATGTTCCGGCTGAGAACGTCCAGATCGAAGGTCCATGCTTCCTTGCCGGTCCTGAGGTCGAGGGCAAGTACCTTAGGCGAGGCTTTAGGGAATTTTCGCCCCGCTGCCTTGAACTTGTCGTAGATTTTCGGAGTGAGCACGTCGGTGGCGAACACCTTGCCGCCGCCTATGCAGATACCGCTGCGGTTGACGAACCCCCAAGTCGCTTCTCTTTGCCACAGCTTCTTGCCTGTTTGCCGGTCGAGGGCGATCATATAGGACATGCGCATGCGGTCGCCGGACCAGTCGCCGC
This sequence comes from uncultured Opitutia bacterium, assembly GCA_964012695.1. Lineage (GTDB taxonomy): Bacteria > Verrucomicrobiota > Verrucomicrobiia > Opitutales > Seribacteraceae > CAXGVD01. The sequence goes on along the minus strand of CAXGVD010000237.1, from coordinate 2,816 downwards.
CGTTGCCGTCGTGCCCTGCCTCGGCATCCAGATGATCCTTGGGACGAAATGCGGTCGCCACGAGGACCTCGCCTTCTATGCGAAGGCCACCCCAGCAGAGGTCTTTTTCGTCAATCGGGACGGGCCAAGCCGACAAGCGTTTGCCGTCCTTCGGGTCTATGCGTAGCAGTTCAGGCCCGACGCAAACGTAGATACCGTCGGCCATCGATGCGTAATCGAACCCGGATGCCCGTGAACGCTGGTAGGGCTTTAGGTCGAAATCCTGAGCGGCCTCGTAGGTCATGGGCGACTTGTGCTTCTTGGAGTGGACGCCGAGTCCGCCACCGGAGCCGCCGTAGGTATAGACACTGGGCAATTCGGACTCCCACAACAGGCGTCCGGTATACATGTCGAAGGCACTGAGCAATCCCGGAGACTGCAGAATCATCCTGCCCTCGATGGTCTCCGCCATGACTGGCTGTGGATTGAGTCCATGTCCGGACTGGTGATCGATCTTGCCATCATAATAATACTTTGCTCCGGAGACCGCTCCTCCATACCAGAGCAAGCCAAGAGGAGCCTTCACCAGTGTGTCGGTCGATTTCAAGGTGTTTGCGGCGTTGAAAAACTCCTGCTGCCAGTCGGCGGCTCCCTCCAAGGGGCCTTCCCTGACCTGCAGTTGCCATTTCCCGCCGTCAGGTTGAGCCAGGATGCCACCAAAGGGACGCACCCATGCCTGGGCTCTTGCTGGCAATTTGGTTTTGGACTCGGTGGTCACCAAGTTTGCGAAGTAAGGAGGCAGGTCGACGCTACCGGCATCACCCTCGACGATGGCTAGGCGTGAACTGAAGAGGCCGGCTTCATCCAGCCTTTGCGAAAGGCCCTTGGCATCCTTTGTTACTGCCACGACCTTGAGCTCGCTACCGCCGAGCAAGCCCTTGACCAAACTGCCGTCGGTCACCCCGGCAACCACTGCATAGCCGGCCTTTGCCTTCGCGCGGGCCAACAAATTCGCAGCCGCCTTGGTGGTGACCGTCTTGCGTTCGACTTGGTAAGTCTTGGCCTGCTTCTTTTCAGGACCATAGCCAACCACGTTGCCATTGTCGGAAACGGAGAAATGCCGATCGCCTTTAAGCGATCCCACCCATGCACCGCTCAGTCCGGGGACGTCGGGCCGCTCGATCGGCGGTCGCTTGGGGCGCTTCTCCGCCACGGGCCGGCCGTTGATCAGGTCGAACATGGCTCCACTGTTATGACCCTCGACGATGAGCCAGTCCTCATGGGTTCGCAGCATGTAGGGGCGGGCCTGCAGGTCGGTGGCTTTCCACTGCTCCTTGCCCGTCTTGGAATCGAGTGCGTAGCAGTAGACACCCTCCAACGGCCAATAGCCTGCGGTGAAATAGACCGTGCCGTCCTTGACCAGGGGAGAGGCCATGATGGGCCAGGCGGAGATCAGTCTCCCGTGGCCGAGCACCATGCGGTTGGAGGGGCCGCCGCGTTTCTTCCAGAGCAGCTTGCCTGTCTTGTCCAGGCAGAACAGGACGCCGCTTTCTCCCCCGATGAAAATACGTTCGCCGTCACCCGTGGCCGCCTTCCGCAGAGGGCCTCCCGTGTGGAAACGCCAGGCTACGTCTCCCGTCGTGGCATCCTGGGCCAGCAAGGCGCCGTTGTATTCGCAGCTGACCAAGACGAGTTCGCCTTGAACGAACACCGGGTAGTTCCGGTCCGATCCGATCCTTTGCACGTGCTCCCAGGCGACCTGTCGTTCGGGAAATTTCCATTCCCAATGTTTTTCCGCGGATTGAGCCTGCCCCGCCGAGAGGATCAGAGCTGTCCAGACAATATATTCTTTCATGACTCGATGCCTTCCTTCCGTGTGTCTCAGGACACGCCTTCAAGTTCGCCGGTGCTGTCGGCGAAGGACTGGGTCGGCACGTCCATGCCGTTGGCGAGGGAGACGTAGAGGTTGGAGAGTGGGGTTTGCTTGAACTCGGAGCGACGTTTGTTCTGGTCCTCGGAGCTTTCCTTGCCGATGGGATTGGCCCCTTCGAGAGACTGGAAAGCAAGGTGTTGGCCGTGGCGGAAGCCGAAATCCTTTCCTCCCATCAGAAGAATGGGCAGGTCGTGACTGTAGTGGGGCCTGCGGCCATGCCCACCCCCGTACACAATGGAAGTGCGGTCGAGAAAGGTGCCTTCTCCTTCCTCGATGGCTTTCAGTTTGCCGCCCTCGGGTTGGTCCTTGAACACCTCCCTCGCGTACGGGTAGTCAAAATATTCCCTGAAGAACTGGATAATGCGTGGGTTCTTGTCCTGCAGGGGGGAGTTGTCCACAAGCCGCTTCGCAACGAGTTCCGAGACCTGTTGTCTGGTTGCGAGTTCCCCTTTCGCGGAGGCGTCCAGGAATTCCCTCAATGGCAGGTTGCCGAGGGAGTAGGAGAGAGCGTATGCGATTTCTCTCGGACTGAGACGAATCCGGCCGTATTCATCGGGTTCCCCCTCACCCAGTTCGGAGCGGTAGAGCACTTCCGGCTGAAGAAGCACGGCGGTGAGAAGAGCCTTGCCCGCGGTGACGTGGCCGCCGGTCTTCGTGGCCTTGGCGTGAAAGGCTTGAAACCTCTCCGTTTCCTCGGTGGTTGGGCCGCGGCCTACGATTTTGCGAAAGGCAAGGGCGATGGATTCCTCGACCAGTTGAGAGGAAGGCGGGGCGTCCGCTTTGACGAGTTCCTTGAAGGTCTTGTCGCGGGAACTTGGTCCGACGATGGCGGCGGCGATTTTCTTGGCATTGCCGAGCAAGGGAGCGGTGGCGGCTTCGTCGAGAAAGTAAGGGGCCGCGTAGT
>CAXGVD010000236.1:0-4874 GCA_964012695.1 uncultured Opitutia bacterium | reverse complement strand
CATACACCTCCCGGTAATCCTCCTCCCCCACGATGCTTCGGGCCGCCTGGCGAAACTCCTCCTTCGGGGTAATGAAGGAAACCAACGTCACCATCCCGTTCCCCGCAAACAGTTTAGCAACCTCCGCCACTCGGCGCAGGTTTTCCCGACGGGACTCGTCGTCGAAACCTAAGTCCTTGTTCAAGCCGGAGCGCAGGTTATCTCCGTCCAGAACCGTCACTGCAACCCCCGCCTCGTGCAGACGCCGCTCCAACCCACCCGCCAAGGTGCTCTTCCCCGAGCCAGAAAGCCCGCAAAGCCAGAACACTCGCCCGCGCTGGTTGAGCAGGCGTTCCTTCTCGGCCCGCGGCAAAAGCTTGTCCGCGACCGGATGCACGTTTGTGTCGGCCATGAGGATATATCGGGAAAGCCGCATAATAATAACTTTTTCCCAAAAAAGGGAAAGCCTTTACGCGTCATAGGGAAAAGTTCTCCCTCAGCATTGTCCTTGCAGCTCCGGAGGGCACGACAATCTCATTCCGGAGCCAGGAAGGAAGTGACATTCAAAGGCTCCGCGGTTGACAAGGAAATTGCAGCTTCATCTCAGGTTTCTCCCAAGGCGTCCACGACCAAAAAGACAAACACGCGAAAACGGCGGCGAGAACCGACTAAATTATCAATGAGGCGGAGGGCTTCCTCACGGCGCTCAATTCCGTATCAAGCCGGACAACATATCCTCCACAAGCAAGCCGTTCTTGAATCGCTTCTCCTCCACCAACCTGCCGGCTTCGTCCCATCGCCGGAACAAGCCATGCAGACGCCCCTCGAACCATTGGGACTCTTCCAGCTTCACCCCCTCGGCGTTCCAAGCCCGCTTCATCCCGTCCTCCAGACCTTCTAGAAAAGACGCCTCATACTGAAGAGATCCATCGGGAAACCGCTGCACCGCCCGTCCCGTGAATCCCTCGCGTTCCACGTCGTGATGGCGGCGCCCCGTGCGCTTATCCTTCACCAGCTCTGCCCCGTCCACGACCGCGATTTTTAAGCGCAATCGGACCAACTCCCACTCCAATATCTCCACCTCCTTCTTAAGCTGTTCGATGGTTTCCTTCTGCTCGAAAGCCCCCGCACCCGTCTCCTTGGGTGGGGCTGTTCCATCGTCCCCGCAACTCATCAGCAGAGCGGGAATAAAAACCGCCGGACATAAGCCAAAGAACCTGCCGAAAACCTTCCTCATCGAACCCGCTTAGTCTTTCTCCAAGCGGGACAACCGCGCCTCGAGCAACTCCATCCGGTGCCGAAGCTCCGCGTTCAACTGTTGCGAACGCCTAAGCTCCTCCCTCAGCAAATCAACCAGCACTTCCCTGCGCTGCAACTCCCGCTCCACTTGAGGGGGGGCGAAACGATGCGGCGGATGCGGGGGACGCTCCCGATGCTCCCCTGGTTCGAGATCGGGGCGATGATGATGCGGTGGGCGGTCTCGCTCTCCCTCGCGCCTCTTCCCCTCCGGGTGATGCTCGCGTCCTTCCCTAGGACGGTCCGTTTCCCTCGGGCGGTCCCGGTCGCCCTCCCTCGGACGCTCACCCTCGCGAGGCGCGTCCCGCCCCGCCCAGACACGCTGTTCCTCGTTCAACTCCAACACGCTCCAAATCCCCTCTTCGGGTTATAAAGCTCAAGCGTCAGCTCCATCCCCGGACGCAGTTTGCTCATGAAAGCCCGGTGCAAAGGATGCCGGTCCGTACTCTCGGAGCGCCAGTTCAACACCACCGTGCGCCCATTCAAAGCCTCGGGAGCCCGCGCCTTGTTGTTTTTCCATACCCGCAACACGCGACCTACCCGAAAATGCACGCCGTCATCCCGAACGCCCGAGACCAGCCCCGTCGTTTGCCCGCTGAAACCATAAACCCCCTCGGGCAAACCTTCTCCACCCGAAACAAGCGGCAAAAACAAAACAAACGCCAAAAACCAGGCTTTCATGACAACATTCGGCTGAACTCCTTTACACATTCTGTCAGGCGGGCGAATCTCAAAAAAGAAACTCACGACCGCGGACCCACAACCGAAAACCTTTTTTGCCGGAAAAGCAAGCCCCCGTCCGCTTTACTCGCCGCCACCATGAAAGTCAGCTTCCGTCTCTCCCTCCTTATCCTCGCCTCCGGCCTCGCCGGCGGCGTAACCCAAGCTGCCGCCGAATCGGCCCCGAATCCCGACCCCGAGCGCTTCGCCAAATCCATCGCCGCCTTCGAGAAGCAAGACGCCCAAGCCAATAAACCCAACGCCTCACCCTCCAGGCCGCTCATCCTCTTCACCGGCAGCTCCAGCATCCGAATGTGGACCACCCTCGAACAAGACTTCCCCCGACTCCACCTCCTAAACCGAGGCTTCGGCGGCTCCCACCTCTCCGACGTCCTCCACTACTTCGATGTCCTCGTCGCCCGACACAAACCCGGCGTAATCGTCCTCTACTGCGGCGAAAACGACCTCTGGTCCGGCAAGCCCCCCACGCAAGTCCTCGCCGACTTCCGGGAGTTCGTCCGCCGCGTCCACGCACTCGACCCCGCCACCACCATCCACTACCTAGCCTGCAAACCCTCCCCCGCCAGATTCTCGAAGTGGAAGCTCTACCAAAAGTGCAACCGAAGCATCGCCCGACTTTGCAAGGAAAACAAACGCCTCAACTTCATCGACGTCTCCACCGTCATGCTCGACCCCGAAAACCAAAAACCTAACCCCGAAATATGGCTCAAGGACAACCTACACATGAACGCAAAAGGCTACGCCCGCTGGACCCGACTCCTAAACCCCTTCCTCGCCAAGTAACGCATGCGGAGACCCTCGGAAAAATGGAGCCGAAAATCGGATTCTTAACGACAGCCCACACATTACGGATGAGTCACACATGTCAGTTTTTATAAGGGCTACAGGAGCACGTCGCCAGTTTTTTGCCAATCCAGACCTACAGCCTCGCCGGAGATTTCGCTTTGCGGCGGGTGTGGGACCATGAGATTTCAAACAACGTCTCCCCCTTGTCATTCTTGAAAATACCCGATGCCTCGATCCGGTCATTGCCAATGAATCGGTCATGTCCCTCCCCGGTGATCCCGTTCGCCATCTTTCCTTTCCAATGCATGGTCTTCGTCTTAGCATCCCAGACTCCGGTGAGCTCGCCTCGATTGGGGCCTTCCATAAACACGGCGGGGTAATTCTTCGCAACCGAATCGTAGGTCCACAGCAAGTGAAACTCTTTGGCTTCCGGAATACTAAGATTGGTGTCTTGGCCACGGAGGAATGACCCACCGAGCGACCAGGATTTTCGGGAAACGATGTTAAAGACCACTTCTTCTCCACCCACGGGCTTGAAAGTGTTTTTTATGTCCCAGGAACCGATGTAACGATCGAGTACTTGCAACTCGGGCGAGCGCTTGGGAGCGCCATCGGCTTGGGCGAAGGCCATGGCGGGCATCAACCCGAGCAGGCAAAAAAGGAAAGACGACGATAGGAGAAGGAGTGTTTTCATGATCTGGGTTTTGTAGGATTGCGGGGCTTTTGCAAGGTTACTCCAAAGGAGGACGGGCAACGTTGTATACAAGATAATCTAATTTAATACTTCTTAGCCCCGGCGGACCAATGTGTCTTCATGTTCAGGACGACCTAATTTTTCAGACCAGACCGGGAGTGGGGTCGTTTGTCAGGTCCATCCAGAAGAGAGTGTCAAGGATTGCTGTTTCGCAAGACGTTGTCCTTGGGTGCCCACTTCCGTTGCCAAGTGCTGTAATGCTTCTCCATAAGATCTTTTGCGTAATATCCCAGCCAACTGTATCCGTTGCGTCGCTCGTAAGAGATTTCAGCAATGGTTTTCCTGGGGATGCCGTCGCGGCTGCAGAAGATGGGCTGGTTCGTTCCGATTTCGTAGAAACGAGCCCATATGGGGGGAGCGGAGGCATCTTCGACCACGACTTTGTCCCATCCCTTGGGCGTCCCCTTTGCCTCCTTTCGAATTTCTCGGATTCCAGTGAGCTTGGCTTCGTCGAACCAGTGCACGGCTCCCTGTACGGCGGCAATGATTGCGGGCGATGGTTCGTCAATCTTCATCAGGAAGCGAACCACGCCGACTGACTCCGCTCCGCTGATGGAAGGCAGTTCATAACTTCGTGCCTTTCGAGGCATCAAGGTCTTTTCATCGTGCTGGGCGCACCAAGCGGTTTTCTTTCCATTTACCACGATTTGGCATTTCAAAATGCAGGTAATACCTCGCTCTACGGCTTTTCTGCAGCGCTCGCGCAGCTCGTCACTTACGAACGGATAGGCTATCTTGTCTTTTGAGATATCTCGCAGTGTAGACATTACGCCTATCATGGCTCCGTCGTTAAAGGTGAAATGGGCAGAGTATCCCGTGGGTTTGGGGAATCGTTGGGGCCAACCACCGTTAGGATACTGTGCTGCGAGCATAAAGCGTATGCCCTTGAGGACGGCTTCCAGATAGCGTGGATCTTTCGTTTTAAGCAACGTTTTGGCGAGGTAACGAATTTCGGTGTGTGTGGCTCCGTTGTCAAAGGTTGCGTCATTCCAGTTCTTTTTTGCTAGAATAATTTTTCGCTCTCCTTCAGTAATCGAACGATCTCGATCATAGTTTTTAGGCCAGCCGCCGTTGTCGCGTTGATGAAGGAGAATGCTTTCGGCTTGCTTGTCTGTTGATAAAAGCAGGCAGGGGCAAAGAAACCAGATGGCGCCTCTCAGAAGATTTTTCATTTCTGCTTATCACTCAGAAACTAGCCCACGTCGAAGTTTTTGGCTTCGACAAACGTCTTGAAGAATTTTCTCCACCTTTTGCCGGCGTCATGGATGTTCAAGACCCACACCGGCTCCCCCCTAAGCATCCCTTTACCTATGTTTAT
>CAXGVD010000235.1:0-4889 GCA_964012695.1 uncultured Opitutia bacterium | reverse complement strand
CTGACCAACGACCACGTCGTGGCAGGCCTCCCAGGCATCGTCCTGCTGCGGGACCACGAACCTCTGGAGTACCGCATCGTGGGCCGCATGCCGGAAAAGGACCTCTGCCTGCTCCGGGTTCGCTCGACCAAGCCCTTCGAGCCCATACCACTCGGCCGCAGTAACGACCTCATGACGGGCGAACCCATCCTCTGCGCGGGTAATCCCGGCGGGCGCGGCATCGTGTACTCCTCCGGCATCGTCAGCTCGCCTAACTTCTTCCTCGACGCACCCAACGCCCTCATCATGCGTCACTTTGGCGGCGACGCTCGGGACCGCTACGTCCAGTTCGACGCCGCAAGCAACCAAGGCAACTCGGGCGGACCGCTCATCAACGCCCTCGGCGAACAAGTCGCCGTCGTATCCAACAAGAACCCCGCCGAGGAAAACATCAACTTCGCCATACCTATCGACCGAGTTCGCCGGAACCTGAACGAATTGTTCGCCCCGGAAATCCGCAAGGGTTTCGCCACCGGATTGACGCTCGACCCCATCGCCGCCGAAGCCCGAATCCTCCGGATAGAGAAGGATTCGGCCGCCGCCAAGCTCGACCTGCTCCCCGGCGACCAACTCCAACGCCTCGACGAAAAACCGCTACGGCACGCACTCGACTGGCTCGCCGCCCTGATGGAACGCAAGCCAGGCGACGAGTTTAACCTGACGGTTTCGCGGGACGACAAGAAGCACAAGGTGGACCTGAAGCTCGCTCCCTACCGACCCCCGGACGTCGTGAAGGTGAACAAACCCAAGTCGGGCCTGCTCTTCCGGGTTTGCCACGGCAACTTCGCCAGGGCCCCGAACCTCGACGAGCAAACCATTGTCAAGAAAGGGGTGGCCAAGGCCCTCGACGTCGTAGCGATGGGCGCTCCTAAGACCGATGGCTTTGCCGTTGAGTTGAAAGGCTTCCTCAAGATCCCCGCCGACGGCGTCTACCGCCTCATCCTGAACTCGGACGACGGCAGCCTTTTCCGCATCGGCGGAAAGCTGATCGTGAATAACGACGGGCCCCACCCCGCCCAAGACGTCGGTGTCCTCCTCCGCCTACGCAAAGGTTTCCTCCCCATCCGCATCGACTACTTCGAGTCCACCGGCGACGCCGTGCTAGACCTCCGCCTGGAAGACGCCACCGGCAAAAACCTGCCCACCCCGCCCCTATTCTTCCACGAAGGCTGACTGGTTAGCAGCTGCGTTTGGGAGTGTACCTCGGCTCTTTCGGTCACTCCACCACGAGGACGCCTTTCATTACACGCCAATGGCCAGGGAAGGTGCAGAGGTAGGGGTAGCGTCCGGGGGTCTCGGGTGCGGTGAAGTCGAGGGTGACTTGTTGGCGGGCGTTGACGAGCGGGGTAGAGAAGAAGACGGCGTCGGAGGCGGGGACGTAGTGGTTAGCTTGGGCGTCGGGATCCTGGGCCATTTGGTCGGCGAGGAGGCCCACCTCGTTCTCAGAACCAGGACGGACGAGGACGAGGTTGTGGATTTGGTGGTCAGGATTGTCGAAGATCAGCTTCACGGTTCGCCCGGCGGGCATGCGGATTTCCTTCGGTGAGAAGGCGAGTTGGTTGGGGACGGCGGTGACGCGCACGCTCGACCCGTCCGAGCCTCGGGCCTTGCGGTGTGCCGCGGCCATGGAGCGGAGGGCGTCTTCGTCACGGGGCAAGTCGAGGTCGGGGAAGACCTTGCCGATGGGGTCGAACAGGTAGAGGGGCGCGTAGCCTCTGCGTCCGCGGCCAGGCAGGTAACGGACCTCGATTTGGCTGAGCCCGGCGGGTAGGTCCACCTGTACGTTCCAGTCCGAACTCCACCAGTTAGCGGATGAGACGACGGGGACGTCGTTGAGGAACACCTTCACGTAACTGTGCCGAATGGAGAGGATGGCCCGGCGGGCTACGGGCGAACGAACGAAGGTCCGCAGGGTTCCGAGCGAGCCCGCCTTGGAGCCGAAGAGGTAGGAACGTTCGGGCCCGTCCCCTTCCTTGAGGAGCCACTGCGTCAGCTTGGCGGCTTCCGGTTTCTCCAGCACGGGAATTTCCGGACCTTGGCCTGATGCGGCTCCATGGGAGGCGTCGTCGAGAATGGTTTGGAGGGATTTGTCGTCCGACACCTTCACTTGCCCGAGAAGGGAGGCGTAGGCGGGGTCCTTCCTTTGGAGGTGAGAGGCAACGTGAATCACCTCAGTACGCACGCGCGGGTTGGGGTCCTTGGCTCGCTCGCCGAGAAGGGCGAAGGAGTCGGAGAGCTTTTCCGCCTGGAACCGAATCAGGTGGGTAGCTGCGGCCCGAATACTCGGATCCTCGGAGCCTAGCAGCCGTTCGAGAAGAACTTGCCGAACCTCGCCCCAGGCAAGCAGAACACGCAGGATTTCCAATAGATGATCGTCCGAGACTTTCTTTTCAGCTACGAAGCTTTCGGCCGCGGGAACGACGCCCTCAAGGTGGCGGAGCCTCCGACGGGCGTGGTCGCGGGCGAGGTCATGAGGATGGGCGAGAAGGTCCAGCAACTCGGGTAAAGCGGCACCTTCCACGTCAGGCCACTCCTTGGGCGTCGGGCCGTCCTTGTAGCGAATACGCCAGATGCGTCCGAACTGCGGGTCCCAGCGCGGGTCGCGCATGGAGTTCTGGGCGTGTCCGATGATGCGGGAGCAGAAGTCGGAGACATAAAGGGCACCGTCGAAACCGAAGGCAAGGTCGACGGGGCGAAAGATGGTATTGGCCGAGGAGAGGAGGTCGAGGCGGTCGTCGGCACGGAAGTAGGCGCCATCCGCCTTGTGTTTGGAGATCGAGACGAAGCACTTGCGTAGGAGCACGGCGGAAGCCATGCCCTGTTGGTAATCCTCGGGGAAGTTGGGCCCGGAGATGACGGCAGCGGCGGAACCTTTGCCGTAGGCCACGCTGATGGCCCGCTTGAACGGGTGGTACGTACCGAAGGGCGTCCACGGTACGGCGTGCCCATCCTGCACGAAACCGTCGCCGTACATTTGGAAGAGGTTACCGCGCCGGTCCCAGGTGATTTTCCAAGGGTTTGGAGTGAGGGTCTGGTACTCCCGGACGATGGAACCGGAGCGGAGGTCGAGCCGGTAGGTGGTAGCGTCCACGCCTCGCACCACGCCCGCGGGAGTTTCCAATTGGGAGCGGTGGAACACGCCGTCGCAAAACAGAACATGACCTAGCGGACTCACCGCAATCATGCCCCCGTGGTGGGCGTCGGTCACGTCTATGCCGCGCAGGATTTCCCTGCGAAGGTCGGCCCGACCATCGCCGTCGAGGTCCTTCATGAAGACAAGACGAGGCTGGTGAGAAACGATGACGCCGTCCTCGTGAAAGGCGAGACCGTCGGGCACGGTGAGGCCATCGGCGAAAACGGTCGACTTGTCCGCCCGACCGTCCCGGTCGGTGTCCTCCAGCACTAAAATCTTATCCTGCGGAACGTCCCCGGGAATGGTGCCGGGGAAGGAGGGCATGGTGACGACCCATAAGCGACCCTTGGCATCGAAGGCGATTTGCTCGGGGTTGCGCAGTTCGGGAAAGTCTCGCTCGGAGGCGAAGAGGTTAACCTCGTAACCGTCGGCCACCTTGAACTGGGCGAGCACATCCTCAGGAGAGGGAACGGGACCGGGCTCACGCTTTACCAGCGGCGGCAAGGTGACGGGTTCGTCGGTATAAGCGAGGAAAGGGTCGGCACAGAGGGCGTGAATGGCTTCGTCCGCCTTTTCGATTTGGGCGTGGAAGCGGGGCATCTCGCCGTCGTACTCGTTGCGACGTCCGCGCACGCCGAAATAGAGGACCGTGTTCACGGGGCGCACCACGGCGGCGACGTAGCCCGCCTTCCGGGAAACCGCTCGGGCCACCTCGCCGACGCGTTCTAACTTGCCCGCCAACTTAGCGTAGGCGGACTCCCCCAACATCTTGCGGGCGAGGCGCGGAGCCACGAAGTCGTAACCCGCCTCGTTCAAGTGAATGCCATTGCTCGTGAGCGGTTCCTCCGACTCGGCGTAGGCGGCGAGGGAAGGCGCAAAGAGGTCGACAAAGCGGAGCTTCCTCTCCTCCCCCACCAACCGCATGGCCTCGACGTAGGCCCGGATTTCCCCGTTCCGTAAAGCGGGATCGGGCTGAAGCGAGTTGCCAGTATCCTCCACGGCGATGGGCGAGAAGAGAACGAGCGCAGCCTCGGGATGGCGGCGTTCCATTTCGTCGATGTAGCCCCGCAGGTCGGCTCGAAACTTGGGCGGCCCCCCCTTGCCCGCAAAGGACTCGTTCAGGCCGAAGCCGAGCAGGACCATGTCGGCGGGCCACTTCTCTAGCAATACCTTGAGATGGTTCACGTAGCGCTCGGGGCGAAGGCGATAACCCACCTCGTCCCCCGTCCACGCCAAGCTACGGAACTCCAGCTTCTTCTCGGCGTGAGCCATTTGGACGCTGGCCTCGAACAAGCCGTGTTCCTGCAAACGCTCGACAAAAGAATTTCCATAAAGCAGGACGCGCCCGCCCGGCTTCCATTCGAGACCGGATCCGCTCGCCTCGACGAACAAGCAGGCAAACGCAAAAAAGGTGAAACTTTTCATGACAACGCCCAATCTCCCGGCCCCTCCAACCTGCGACAATCCAAAAGTTGGAACGCGCATCCCGGTCGATGACCTCCGACCGCGAAAACTACGAGAACTTGGAAGTACAAACGAATTACTGCCGCCCGACCTTTTCTTCGTATTGATGCGAGCGGCCAATTGAGCTTGCGCGTGTTCGACCTATTCGCGGGTGCGCTTGAGCAGGCCCGGGCAACTCGGCGATAGTTGGCCTACTTCCCCGTCTTGCGAATTTCGGAGATTTTCACGGGGCGGCCCTTCTTGGCGGAGAGAT
>CAXGVD010000234.1:0-4900 GCA_964012695.1 uncultured Opitutia bacterium | reverse complement strand
CTGAAGCTGGATGATAATACCGTCGTCATCTACAGCTCCGACCAAGGCTTCTACATCGGCGACCACGGTTGGTACGACAAGCGCTGGATGTACGACGAGTCCCTCAAGATGCCCTTCATCGTGAAGTGGCCCGGCGTCGTCGAACCCGGCTCCCGCGACAAGCACCTCGTGCAAAACCTCGACTACGCCTCCACCTTCCTCGAAATGGCCGGCGCCCCCGTCCCCGCCGATCTCCAAGGGAAGTCTCTCGTTCCCCTCCTCAAGGGCGAAAGCCCCAAGGACTGGCGCAAAGCTATATACTACCACTACTACGAATACCCTAGCGTGCACATGGTCCCCCGCCACTACGGCATACGCACCGCCCGCCACAAGCTCATGCGCTTCTACCAGTTCGACGAATGGGAATTCTACGACCTCAGGAAAGACCCTGACGAACTCCACAACGCCTACGCCGACTCTGCCCAAGCCAAGACCGTCAAACGGCTAAAGACCCAACTCGAAAAACTTCGCAAACGCTACCAAGACGATTCCGACGTTTCCGTAATGCCCAAGGAGTGGCAAAACAAAGTCCGACCGCCCCAAGGCTGAAACTGCGAATCACCTTTCGCGCCTCGGAAACCCGCTCGACGTTGACGTCTCGCCGAGAAATGTTTCCCTAGTTTTCCCTTCTCATCACAACCAACCGAATCCAAACTGACCCAACCATGACCGAGATCGAAGAATTCGCAGTCCTGTCCGTCGGAGACGACGTGCCCGACTTCACCATGGAAACCTACGAGGCCGCCTCTGGCAAATTCGGCTCCGTCTCCCTTTCCGCCCTCAAGTCCAAGGGCAAGAAAAAGGGCAAGTGGACCGTTCTCGTCTTCTACCCGGCCGACTTCACCTTCGTCTGCCCGACCGAACTGGCCGACCTCGCCGACCAGCAAAAGGTCCTTGAAAAACTCGGGGCCAAGGTCATTGCCGTCTCCACCGACACCAAGTTCTCCCACCTCGCCTGGCACCGTGAGGAAAAGCTCCTCGAAAACGTCAAGTACACCCTTGGCGCGGACCCCACAGGCGAAGTGTCCTCCCTCTTCGGGGTTTACGACGACGCCACTGGCCTCGCTCTCCGAGGCACCTTCATTATCAGCCCCGAAGGCAAGCTCGTCTCCTCCCAAGTCAACTTCTACAACCTTGGCCGCAACATGGATGAACTTGTCCGCATCATGCAGGCCAACGTCCACTGCCAGAAGCGTCCTCAGGACGCCTGCCCCGCCAAGTGGACCACCGGAGACAAGGCACTCACCCCTAGCGAAAAAATGGTCGGCAACGTCTACGAAGCCCTCAACGGCTGACCCCGAGAGCCGAAAAGAAGAAAACTTTCCCCTCCCGAAAGGCGGCGTCCTCTCAAATGAGGCGCCGCCTTTTTAGTGAACGGCGTTGCCTCCCTCTCGAACTTCCGCAACCTGCTTAGACCATGTTGCCGGGCATCAAGCAATTCGACCTAACGGGACGCGTCGCCCTCATCACGGGCGGCTCCAAGGGCCTAGGCCAAGCCATGGCCGCCGGGCTCGGCTCCGCCGGTGCCGACCTTTTTCTCGTCTCCCGCAACCTCTCCGAAGCCGCCGCCGCCGCCTCGCAAATCGCCAGGGACTACGGCGTCGAAGCCGTCGGCTTCCAAGCCGACGTCACCAAGGAGGTGGAGGCCGAGGCCATGGTCGCCGCCGCCCTCGAACGTTTCGGCCGGGTTGATATCCTCGTCAACAACGCGGGCGTAAACGTCCGCGGGGCCATCGACGAGTTGACGTCCGACGACTTCCGCTATGTGCAGAACGTGAACGTGAACGGGGTCTGGCTGTCCTCTCGGGCCGTTCTTCCGCACATGAAGGAGCGCGGCTCCGGCCGCATCATCAACCTTTCCAGTGCCCTCGGTCTTGTCGGCCTGGCCAACCGTACTCCTTACGCCACCAGCAAGGGTGCCGTGGCCCAGATGACCCGTGCCCTCGGTCTTGAGCTGGCCAAGCGGGGCATAACTGTGAATGCCATTTGCCCTGGGCCCTTCCTTACCCCGATGAATGAGCCCATTGCCGATACCGAGGAAGGCAAGAAGTTCATCGTCGGGGCAACCGCCATGGAACGTTGGGGTGAATTGCGCGAAATCCAAGGCGTCGCCATTTTTTTGGCCTCCGACGCCGCCAGCTATGTCACCGGCTCCATGCTCGTGGTGGATGGCGGCTGGACCGCGAGGTGAAGGGGCGAACCGCTTTCAACTTCCAGCATGAACAAGCTTCTCGCTGAATTCGCCGGCACCTTCGCTCTTGTGGCTGTGGGCACGGGAGCGGTGGCCCTCGGAGGCTCCGTCTTAGTCGTGGCCCTCGCCTTCGGGGCCGTCGTGTGCGGGATGATTCTGCTTTTCGGCAAGGTGTCCGGGGCTCACTTCAATCCCGTCGTCACCATTACCTTTGCCCTCCACGGCAAGCTGGCCAAGCGGGAGGTGGCTCCCTACCTCCTAGCTCAATGCCTTGGGGCGGCGGCGGGAGCCTGGCTGGTGCGCCTGCTCAACGACGAGGCTGCAGGCCTCACCCTGCCACGTGAAAACCTGACCTTATCCGCTGCCTTCGGTATCGAGACCGCCATTACTTGCGTCCTCGCCTACGTCATTCTCCGGGCCCCCTGCCTGGTGGGGCTTTCCCTGCCCCGCATCGCCCTACTGGTGGGCGGCACGGTGGGCCTGAACGCCTACCTCTTCGGCCCCATGACGGGCGCCTCCATGAACCCCGCCCGCACTCTCGGCCCCGCATGGGTGGCGGGCAACTTGGACCTGCTTTGGCTTTACCTCTCCGCTCCCGTAATCGGCGGCATTCTTGCCCTCGCTATTCACAAGGCAGCTCCCCCGAAGGAATCGGGTTGCTGCTGAAGCGGAAGCAGTCCTCGCTTCGCTTTAGGACTTTACCCTAGGCTCACTTCCGCGCCGTTGTTTTTGGCGGACTCCACGCAGGCCATCATGACGCGCTGAGTTTGCAGGGCGATTGTGGGCCAGTGAGGGTCGTGAGTTCCGCTCAGGGCAAGGTCGGAAAACTTGCGGAAGAGGTTCGTTTCCTGAGAGGTTCGGTGGCTGTTGGCGTATTCTTCCGTGGCGACGAGGCGTTCCCTGCGCTCCATGTGGAAGTCACAGACGTCGCAGTCGAAGACGGCGTTGGAAACGGTGAAGCCGAGTCGGTTGCCGTAGTAGGGCAGGACGAAGTCGTCCACCCGCAGGTTGCCCTTTGTTCCGCTGAGGTGAGCGAATTGCTGGTGCTCGGTGAGGAAGGAGCAGTAGAAGGAGGCGGAGACGTCGCCGTCGAAGAGTAATTCGCCGGAGAACTCCGTGGGGACGGGCTCGGGACTATCGGAGCGGCCATGAGCGTTGAGAAGCCGGCCCGTCACGGCCCGTGGATCTTGGTAGTTCATGGCCCAAAGGGTGAAGCGGAGGTTGTACCAACCTAGGTCGCCGAGGCAGCCGAGGGGCTCCAAGTCGCTGTGCATGCGGATGTTCTCGGTGAGAAAATCTTCGGGGGCGCAGAAGCTGAACTGGGTGGCTATGCGACGAAGCTTGCCGATGGATTCGCCGTCGTCGAGGGTTTGGCGGATTTGAGGGAGACGTTTGCTGTGCATGAACATGACGCCGTCCATGAACTGGACGCCTGCCTTTTCGCAGGCAGCCACGATGGCCTCGACCTCTGCCGCGTCCTTACCACAGGGCTTCTCGCACATGAGGTGCTTACCCGCCTCGGCCACCTTCACGGCCCACTCGGACCGCAGGCCCGTGGGCAGCGGGAGGTAGATGGCGTCCACGTCTTCGTCGTCTAGCAATTCTTCGTAACTGCCCACGGCTCGGGGAACGGGATCGAATGGAACGCTTTCCCCGCACTCGTCGACATAGGCTTGGGCCCGTTCTTGGTTGCGGCTGGCCACTGCGACCAATCGGGCGTTCCCCGCGTTCTTGATGGACTGCCAGTTCTTTTGGGCGATTCCGGCGGTGCCGAGAATGCCCCAACGACATACGTTTTCGCTCATGTTTTCGTTTGGATGAAAAGGTTTTCAGTTGAATGAGAGGAAGGGAAACGATTGCCTGCAAAGGCAACGGTCGTCCAGCTCGAACTGTCTGGTGAAAGGGAAAGGACAACCGAGCCTTTCAGATGGTGAGGCCCTTGCCATCGGAGATGGACTTGAAGGTTTTTTCGTCTAGCCAGTCCTTTAGAGACCAGCGGAAGGTGATGACTCGGTAGCTGGAGGCCTTTCTTCCTAGGCTCGCCTCGTAGTCGGTGTAGGCCGCCGTGAGGAGGGAGCCGTCCTCGTTCAGGAGGACAGTGGAGGGGTAGCCGCAGTCGGTGGCCTCGTCGCCGAACTGGTGGATGACCCAAGGAGGGCGCCAGGTTTCGCCGCCGTCCCGGCTGAGCCTGGCTCCGATGCCCATGAGGCCCTGGTTGCGCATGCCGTAGGTGAGCAGGAGTAGGCCGTCCCCGAGGCGTATGAGATCGGCTGGGTGTTGCATTGGGAGGGTGAGCGGCATGAGGTCTTTCCAAGTGGTGCCGCCGTCCTCGCTTGCGCAAAGCTTGAGATGGTGGTCCGCGTGGGTACGAGTGGCGGCGAGAAGGCGACCGGGTTCCGCTTCCAAGAGGGTGGCTTCGTTGGAATCATCCTCCCCGAATTGGACGGCGGCGGGCCAGGACTTTCCGTTGTCCTCGGAAAAGCTCGCCCAAGTGCGACTTGGGTTTCCCCTTCCCTGGGAGCGGTAGCAGGAGTAGGCGAGGCGCCCGTCTGAGAGGCGCAGTACTCGACCGAAGGGAATGGCGCCCAAGCAGGCGTCGGCAATGGCCGGCGTTTCCTCTACCGTCCAGGTTCGCCCGCCGTTAGCCGAACGTGAAAGCCACTGGCCCGC
>CAXGVD010000233.1:0-4911 GCA_964012695.1 uncultured Opitutia bacterium | reverse complement strand
TGGCCCGCATGAGGATGGACTGCGTGTAGTCGCCGAGGAAAATCTGGTTCTCGAACGGGCCGAAGCGGCCCTCGGTGCGGTTAACCGTGAAGCCCGCGATGGAGCGCCCCATCCGTATGTACGGGAAGATAACCGCGTAAGGCACCAGCTCCTTGACTCGGCCCTTCTCCGTGATGATACGTCCGCCGGACTCCGGTTGCGTTGGCGCTGGGCCCATGTGTGGGGCGTACTCGTACCAGTTGAAGCTGATGGGGTGGCCCATGAAGCCCCCTTCCTTGACGAACTTCAGGCTGCACGATGAGTTCCAGGGGCCCTGGCTCTCGATGTAGAACAGGGCGCCGTGCTCGTTGGGGCCGATACCGCCGGGACTGCGCAGCCCGCTGGCGATGGGGAGGGTTCG
Organism: uncultured Opitutia bacterium; assembly: GCA_964012695.1. Lineage (GTDB taxonomy): Bacteria > Verrucomicrobiota > Verrucomicrobiia > Opitutales > Seribacteraceae > CAXGVD01. Next base: position 4,511 of record CAXGVD010000233.1, on the reverse strand, counting down.
GCCGTCGGGCGTCACCTTCATGGCCCAGCCCCGGAACAAAGCCCGCGAGTGGTAGGAGCTGGAAAGGCCCAGGGCCACATACAGGTTGCCCGCGGGGTCGAACTTGGAGCCGAAGGCGTACTCGTGGTAGTTGGCGTAGCCCCACTTGTCCGAGACCACCTCGAACTTGTCGGCCCGGCCGTCCTTGTTGCGGTCGGTGAGGCGGGTCAGCTCACAGCTCTGGGTGACGTAGAGGGCGCCGTCGCGGTAGGCCAAGCCGAAAATCTCGTCCAGCCCGGTCGCGTACAGCTCGAACTTGGGCGAGGGCTTCTCGGCGTCCACAGCATCAAGCAGGTAGACGTCTCCCCGGCGCGTGCCTACGGCGAGACGACCGTCCGGCAGCTGCTCGAAGGCGCCGGCCTCGACGACAAGCCCTTTCGGAATCGGCACGTTGACGATGCGGTAGTAGGCACGTTCCCGCTCTGCGGTCCCCCAGCGCTCTCCCACCTCCTCCGCGACTAGCGGAAGGCCGGCAAGCCACAGGAGTGCAGCGAGACAAGCTCTAGCGAAGCAGTTCATAGTCCAAGATAAGGTTTGATTCGCCCGCCGCAAAGTCGAGCTTGAGGATAAGTTCCTTGCCTTCGTCGCCGGGCGCCGGCCTAACCCATGCGTCTTCTTCCGTGAAGCGTACTTGCAGGTCGTCGGTCTTGAAAACATGATCGTCCACGCGTTCGACCTTGCCAGTCAGCACGCGGAAGCGCAGGTCTTGCCGGGCCTTGGCCGCGAAGGCCAGGCGTCGCCGCAGGACAGGGGTTTCCCCAAGGACGACCGAGTAGGAACGGTCGCGCACCTCAACGTCTCCCACCTGATAGACGAAGGTTGGAACCCAGGCGTCATCGAACTCGTAGCCGAGAAACCGGTAGCCCAGGTTCTTCGGGTAGAGCGGGTCCGGATTGACAGGGTTCTCCTTGTCCATAACGGGCCGCTTGGGCCACGGCGCCTTCTCGTCCGCAAGCTTCAGCAAGGGAAAATCCTGTGATAACCGGGCTGTCCGCGCCCGAGGATTGAAATTGCCCGCGCCCTGGCCGCCCCAGGACACGCTAACGAAATCTCCCCGCCACAGCGCGGCCAAGGCGCCGGTCTCGGCGTTGAAGGCATAGTTCAGCCCGCCGGGAAAGCCCACCGCAATGCCCCGGTAGCCCGCAACTCCACTGCGTCCCCGGTAGGTGCGGACGGTCTCACCCACCTCCAGATTCGTCCCAGGGTTGTGGATACCCGCAGGGGTCGGCGCACCCTGCCCGTAGGACAGGTAGTGCCAGATGGCACGGACCTGTGCGTCCGCGTCGCCATCCAGCACGTCGGTACGCGTCCCCTTGCCTTCCGCCCAGTAGTTGGGCATCACGATGCCGGGCCGGTGCTTGGTGGGATTGAGCATGAACTGGTAGAACCAACTCGGCCGCAACCGCTCGTAGGCTGAAAGCAAGTCCATCCCCTGAAAGCCTGGCGCAACCTTGCCATTGAAGGTGTGGCAGGCCACACAGTTCAGCCCCTTATCGCCAACCAGTTTGTGCCCGGCGGAACGGATGCTCCCGCGCTCCCGACGCTCGGGTTCGGGGAAAGCCACCGGCTCGATGACGTCCACGGAGGCCAGCAAGCTCGGCAGGAAGCCCAGGTTGGCCTCGCCGAAGCGCGGCATCCGGGTCTGCATGTAGGGCCGTGCGGATTCATTGTCGAAGAGCACCTTATGCATCCATTCCGGCTTGAGCCTCGCACCGACGCCAGACAAGTCCGGCGGAATCTTGGCATGGTCGCCCAGTCCGGCCTGCGTGGTATTCAAGTGCGGCAACAGTTCCTTCGACGGCCCGCCGAAACCATCGCGCCCGTGGCAGGCGACGCAGTTGAAGGCCGTCAACGCGTGGGCCACCTCCGCCTTGGGAGCGTGCTTGCCCCGCGGCCCCGCCAAGGTGGCGGCGATGGCCTTGCGCTGACCCGCCGACAAAGAAAAGTCCGGCGCCCCCGACGGCTTCTCCGACAGACAGCCCCGTTCCGGACGCGCCTCCGCCAGAGGCGCGGACATCCTGTGCCGCACGTCCCCCTCCAGCAAATGACAAGCCGCGCAGTTCAACTCCCGGAAAAAGGAACTCCCCTTTTCCACCAGCCCCTTTCTGGGCGAGAAGGGCTTCGCCTCAGTACTCTTTTCACCAGAAAGATACGCCGCCAAGTCATCCGCCTCCGCGCGGGACAGGCCCAAGTCCGGCATGCGCCCCGACTCCCGAACCTTGAGCGGATGAAACAAAAACTCCGACAAGCCCCCGGGCAGGTACTTCCCCCGAACATGCCCGAGACCGGAGGCTTTCTCCCCGTGACAGGCGAGACAACCCACCTCGTGAAACAACCGCTCTCCTTCCTTCGGGCGTCCCGTCTCCCGGGCCTCCGCCTTCTCCGATTCAAACGACAAACTGACCAAGTAATGCGTCAACGCCTCGGCGACCTCCTCCCGCTCTTGGGCGGAACGCCCAGCCAGTAGGTCGGGCATCTTCGTACCCGGATGGGCATCCGCCGGATTGGCGAGGAACCGCATCAGGAACTCCGGCGCCACCCGCGCACCCACCGCATTCAAGTCGGGCGCCGACCGCCGCGCCAGCCTTCCCCCCGCCGAATCCTCATGACAAGCCGCGCAACGCAGCTCCCCAATCAGCAACTCCCCCGCACCACCCGCACCCAAAGGGCTCCCGTCCTCCAAGCCCGGCACCACCGGCAAAGCCGCCAACCCGGAGGCCAAGAAGAGGGCGATGGTCGCAAACCGCAGCATTTCTGCAACGCAGCTCAGTTCTTCTCCGCGGCTTCCATGCGGGCTTTGAGCTTGGCGACGATTTCGGGGTGCTTGTCGGCGAGGTTGTTGCGTTCGCCGATGTCGGTTTCGAGGTCGTAGAGTTCGTCGGTTTTCTTGCGGTCGGCTTCGATGGCATAGCCGTGGAAGAAGGCGTCGGGCTTGAGGTACTTCCATTTGCCGAGGCGGATGCCGGCTTTGTTGAAGTAGAAGTCTTCGCGGCCGGTCTCGGTCTTACCGAGAAGGAGCTTTGTCTGGTCAATGCCGTCGATGCGGCGGTCCTTGGGGGCTTCGAAGCCGCAAAGGTTGGCGAGGGTGGGAAGGAAGTCGATTGTCGCGAAGATGGCGTCGGAGGTGCGTCCCGCGGGGACCTTGCCCGGCCAGCGGACGATGCAAGGCAGACGGTAGCCGCCTTCATAAGGGGAGCCTTTGCCGTTGCGCAGCGGGCCAGATTCGCCCCAGAAGATGGCGCCGGGGGGATGCCCTTTCTTGCGCTTGGTGTAGCGGTCCTGGTTCCAAGGGCCGTTGTCGGAGGTGTAGATGACGAGGGTGTTTTCGCGCAGGTTCAGCTCGTCAAGCGCGTCGAGGAGGCGTCCGGTCTCGTAGTCGAACTCCTCGACAACATCGCCGTAGAGTCCCCCCTTGGACTTGCCTCGGAAGCGGTCGGATGCGTCGATGATCGTGTGCATCATAGTGTGCGCGAGGTAGAGGACGAAGGGTTTTCCTTTTTCGCGCTTGTTCTTGATGAAGTCGATGGCCTTGTTGGTGTAGAGGTTGGTGAGGCCACCCATGTCGCGTGTGCTGCCGGCAGCTTCGTTGTTCTCGTGGAAATGGACGGTGCCGTTGTCGTTGGCTCCGAGCGCGCCGTAGAAGTAGTCGAATCCCTGCGCATTGGGCATCCGGGGGATGATTGCCTTGCGGTTGGATACGTCCCATTTGCCGACGCAGGCGGTCTGGTAGCCGGCCTTGCGGATGAGTTCGGCGAAGGTGATTTCCTCGGCGGGCATGCCCCAGCCCTTGCTGCGGATGGGCTGGCGTCCGGTGAGGAGGGCGGAACGGGAAGGGCCGCAGACAGTCTGAGTGTAGAAAGAAGTGAAGCGAGTGCCCTCCTTGGCGAGCCGGTCGAGGCGGGGCGTCTTGTTCTTCTTGTTACCGTAGCAAGCGAGGTCGGCGTAGCCTTGGTCGTCGGTGAAGATAATAAGGACGTTGGGGCGTTCGGCGGCTTGGAGGATGCCGGCTAGGGAGTAGGCGAGCAGCGGGAGGAGGCGGATGGTTTTCATGATGGTTGCGCATGAGAGCACGGAAGTTCCTATCCGTGATTTGGAACGGACAGGAACATCCGTTCTCCGTTCTTGGTAAAGTTCGGCAGTAAGAGCGACAATTCGCAAAATGGCAACCGCTGGGTGGCGGATGTTCAGGCCAACAGGTCGTGAACGACCTTGCCGTGGACGTCTGTGAGGCGGAAGTCGCGTCCTTGATGGCGGAAGGTGAGGCGTTGGTGGTCGATCCCAAGGCAGTGCAGTAGAGTGGCGTTAAGGTCGTGGACATGCACCTTGTCCTCGGTGGCAAAGTAGCCGAACTCGTCGGTGGCGCCGTGGACGATGCCGGGACGGATTCCGCCGCCGGCCATCCACATAGTGAAGCCATGCGGATGGTGATCGCGGCCCCAGCCTCCACCGCCGCCCTGAGCCATGGGGGTGCG
>CAXGVD010000232.1:0-4922 GCA_964012695.1 uncultured Opitutia bacterium | reverse complement strand
CGACTTCTCACGGATATAAATATGTCGTCGCAGAGCTTCATCATGTTCGGGCGCATACCTTTTTCCAGCCGACCCTTTGGCATTCACCTTCGAGAGGCTGGACTCCCGGATTTCTTGAGCTCAAACCAAATAGCATGGCTAAGTACCTCAACAATGAAAGCTATTCCAACTATCCTGCATTTCAGAATCATCCCGAATATCCCAGTCCTGCATATTGTGATGACGTTTATGCATTCGCATGCTTGGACTTCGTCAGGGAGCAGGCAAAAGAATACAATCGTTCAGGGACGCCATTTTTTGGATTGTTTGCAGCTCAAATACCTCACGCTCCTTTCAAGGAAGTGGAGAAGCTTCCCAATTGGGATCATGACTACATGGACAAGTCATTTTTCGATAAGCTATCTGCCCAGTCCAAACAATGGTGTGCCATGGTTACTCGTATCGATGCTCACTTTGGTAACATCCTAAAGGCTCTGGAAGATCCGAACGGTGACGGTGACAAATCGGATTCAGTTGCAGAGAATACTTTGGTCGTTTTCCAGTCTGATAATGGGGGGCCCAAGGGCAGTAACCGCGAGGAATTGGGCGCCAACGGCGGCTTGCAGGGCTCCAAGGGAAGCATTTACGAAGGAGGCATCCGCGTGCCGACCCTTATGCGTTGGCCCGCTAAAATCACCAAGCATTCCAAGCTCAAGGCCGGCTCCGATACGGACCTGGTCGTTGATTGTACGGACTTGCTGCCCACCTTCTGCGAGTTGGCGGGAGCGCCCGTCCCAGTTGGCTTGAGCGGGGTATCCTTGGCACCGACCCTGACGGGCGAGGGCGAGCAGCGGTTGCGCGAATTCCTTATTCACGAGGCGGGCGGGCAGGCCTCCATCATTCGAGGAAACTACAAGCTCATCCGGCCTCGAAAGAACATAAGGAAACGCAAAGGAGGTTCTGCCGCGATTCAGCTCTACGACCTCGAAGCCGATCCCGCTGAAAGGAGCAACCTGGCCAAGAAGCGTCCGCGACTGCTCAATGAACTCAACGCCTTACTTACCGGAGAACGCGTTGACGAACCGGCTGGCTTTGCTAACACCTATCACACTTGGGGAGGCCCGGAAGGGGGCTCCATCGCCAAGGCCGCCAACTGGAGCCACTACGTTTACGAAAACGCCGGTATCACCTACATGAGGGAGGACGGTCCGCCGCAAGCCCACTGGTCCGCAAAAATCGGACGAGGTTCTGCGCTGGCCTACGAGGGTACGGAGTTTCTTGGCCTCGAAGTCGCAGGTGTTCTGAAGGTGAACGCTAATGTGGCCGTGCGCGCCCGCAACGAATTGCGCGTGACGGACAAGGGGCGCCTGATTCTCCAAGGCGGCAGGCTGGAGTCCCTGCGTTGGGTGGATGTCCGGGAGGGCGGAACCCTCGCCGGCTACGGAGCTATCCACGCAGACCTCTACGCCCGGGGCGGGCTGCTCCTGAGGCCGGACAAGCCCTTGGTGGTGGAAGGCGCCGCCAAACTCTCCGGCTCGTTGAGCCTGACTGGCGCGCATGCGCTCAAGAAAGGGCAGCGCGTCATCGTGTTGCAGGCCCAGGCTCTTACCGGTCGTTTCGAAAACGACAAGCTCACCCATGCTGGGGAAATTTACTCTATTAACTACGGTCCAACCTCGGTGGTGGTAGGGCCGGAATAGGCGCCTCGTTCAGTTTTCTCTGGGTGGTGCCAATGAACGGTTGCCTTTCTCGCGCTTCTTCTTGTCAGATGGGGAGAGTCATTCATCCACGAACAACCAGGAGAGTCGTCATGAGCCATTCACCCGTTTCTTCCTTTGTTAGCCGCCGCGCCTTCCTTCGCGGGGGGGCTGCCTCTACCGTCGTCTTGGGCTTTCCCGCCATCACCCGTTCCAAGTCGCCCAACGGGAAGTTGGGAGTAGGCTTGATCGGGGTTGGAGGGCGCGGACGCAGCCATGTCGCGGCTTGCCGCAACGAACAGGTCGTCGCCCTCTGCGACGTGAACAAAAAAAACCTTCAAGGCGCCACCCGCATGCCTTGGTGCAAGGGGGCTCGTACCTATGTTGACTTTCGGGAGTTCTACGAGAAGACCGACGACCTGGACGCGGTGGTGGTCTCGACGACCGAGCACACCCACGCCTTCGCCACCTTGCCCGCCTTGCAGGCGAAAAAGCACGTCTATTGCGAGAAGCCTCTTACCCGTGACGTTCACGAATGCCGCATCATCACAGAGGCGGCGGCCAAGGCGGGAGTACAGACTCAGATGGGCACGCAGATTCACGCCGGGAGCAACTTCCGCCGGGTGGTGGAGTTAATCCAGTCCGGGACCATCGGGGAGGTGCACGAGGCCCACACTTGGGTCAGTCGGGCGTGGGGTTGGCAGAGCCCCGAGGACGCCAAGAGGTACGGAGACATCGTCTCCACGCAGGACACGCCCAAGGAAGCGCACCCGATTCCCGACATCCTCGACTGGGACTTGTGGCTCGGGCCCGCTCCCAAGCGTCCTTACCACTCCTTTTACTTTCCCGGGCCGAAATGGTACCGCTGGTGGGACTTCGGAAACGGTACCATGTCCGACCTCGGCAGCCACCGCAATGACCTCCCTTGGTGGGCCCTTAAATTGGATGCTCCCATCTCCATCGAGCCCCTGACAGGGCCCAAGCCGCACCACGACATCGCCCCCGCCTCCTTGAGCGTGAAGTACGTCTTTGCCGCCCGTGGAGACGGTTACCCAGCCTTGGAGCACACATGGTACCAAGGGACCGAGAAGCCCAAGATTTGGCATGAAGGCAAGATTCCCAAGTGGGGCAACGGCACCCTTTTCATCGGGGACGAGGGGATGGTGCTCGCCGACTACGGCAAGCACGTCTTGTTGCCCGAGGACAAATTCAAGGGCTTCGAGCGCCCCAAGCCTTGGATTGATCCCTCACCCGGCCAACAGGCCGAATGGTTGCGTGCCTGCAAGGGCGAAGGTCCCGAAGCCTTGTGCAACTTCGCCTACGCCGGCCCCCTGACCGAGGCCAACCACTTGGGCAACGTCGCCTATCGCGCCCAAACCAAACTGGAGTGGGATGCCAAGAACATGAAGTTCCCCAACGCTCCGGAAGCGGAAAAGTACCTCGGTCGAACCTACCGAAAGGGTTGGAAGCTCGGCTGAGGCACCCTTGCAGAGCTTGACGATTCCCGGCCGGCTTGTCGTGCGAGAGGCGTTCCCCAAGGCACTGCAGGATAAGGTGGAGCGCTCCGGCGTGCTGGCCGTGCTTGTGCTGGACGAGGCTCGTCATGGCGTTCCCGTGGCGGAGGCCTTGTTGCGGGGCGGGATCGACGTGGTGGAGTTGACCTTGCGCACGGAGGCTGCCTTGGAGGCGGTTAAGCTGGTGAAGGCGGAGGTGCCCGGCATGACGGTTGGCTGCGGTACCGTGTTGACGCGGGAGCAAGTGGACGCGGTGAAGGAGGCGGGGGCGGACTTCGCCGTGGCTCCCGGCCTGAACCCGACCACCTTGGGGCGGGCGAAGGAAATTGGCTTGCCCTTCGCCCCGGGCGTGGCCACGGCGAGCGAAATCGAGCTGGCCTTGGAGCAAGGCTGCCGCCTGCTCAAGTTCTTTCCTTGCGAGACGAGTGGCGGTCTACGGCACTTGAAGGTTTTGGCGGCGCCCTTCCGTCACTTGGGCGTGAAGTATGTGCCGCTTGGCGGTATTAACCCGGAGAACTTGGTGACCTACTTGGCGGATCGCGACCTGATCGCTGCCGTGGGGGGTTCCTGGTTGGCTCCGAAAGACCTGATCGCCGACGAGGACTGGGACGCCATCGAGGCCCGAGCCCGCGAAGCCGTGGCCAAAAAGCAAGCGGCGTAGAAGAAATGAGGTGGCCAATTTTTTGGTTGTTTGCGCCGGCCATTACGGCCGCTGCGGCGGATTGGACTGCCACCCGACGAATGCCCGCTCCAGAGGCCTATCAGGCGATGACTTCAAGCAACAAGGGCACCTTCGCTACGACGAGGAAAGCAACTACCCACTTTCCACGCTCTATCTCCACATGCTCCAGAAGTTTAGCATCGAAGCCAAGTCCTTCGGCCCTTCCACTAGTTCTCTGTCCGAAATCTGCTCAGCGGAAACCGAGGGTTTTTTGACATGAAGTCCACGGTTTTTGTGGTAGCGGCTTTCTGTGCTTTGGCGATTTCCGTTTCAGCTGCCGAACCGAAGCTCAAGACCAACGTTCTGTTCCTGTGCGTGGACGATATGAAGGACTGGGTGAACTGTCTCGGCGGGTACGAGGGCAAGGTGCATACGCCGAACATCGACCGACTGGCCGCCAGGGGCGTGCTGTTTAGGAACGCCCATTGTCCGTCGCCGAAGTGCGCTCCGTCGCGGGCCGCCATCCTGACGGGCCTGCGACCTTCGACGACGGGCCTGTATGACAACGGGCACTGGTGGTTGCCGAACCTTCCCGGCGTCGTCACGATACCGGCCCATTTCCGCAGGCACGGCTACCGCGTGGTGGGCGCGGGCAAGGTGTTTCACCACACGGCCGGCAACCATCCGCCCAATCAGTGGGACCGGTTCCACCGGCTGACTTTTCAGGAAGACCCCTGGTTTCGCGGCGTGAAGTTGAACTATCCGTGGTCGAAGTACTCGCCGCCGCCGCCGGGCTTCCCGTTCGGAGGAGTCAGGGGACTGGGCCACGAAAACGACTGGGGTTCGCTTCCCATCGCCGACGAAGACTACGACGACGCCTTGACGACCCGGTACGCCGTCGAGTTCCTGAACCAACGGAAAGCCGATGACGACGCCCCCTTCTTTCTGGCCTGCGGTTTGTTTCGTCCCCACCTGCCGTGGTACGCGCCTCAACGGTATTTCGACCGGTACCCGCTCGATGAAATCGTCCTGCCGCCCGTCCTCGACAATGACCTGGACGACCTGCCTGCG
>CAXGVD010000231.1:0-4927 GCA_964012695.1 uncultured Opitutia bacterium | reverse complement strand
AGGGTTTCCCCGGTTTGGGGGGATACCCCCACGACGGAGCGCTTGGAGTTGCAGACGATTTCCTTCTTGCCGAGTGGCGTCCATAGGGCGGGGGAGGCGGTTTTGCCGGTTGCGTCTTGGTTTTCCCAGAGAAGTTTTCCGGTGGAGGCGTCGAAGGCGGATAGGCGGTCGACGAGGGCGAAGACCTTGTCATCGTCCACGAGTACCGAGGAGGCGCCGCCTTGGGCGGAAACGGGGCTGTCCCAGACGGGTTTTCCTGTGTGGGCGTCCACGCAGAACAGGCGGTTACTCCCGAGTGCGTAGATTTTCCCGTCGGAGACGCAGGGGGTGGCGGAGGAGTTTCGGCCGGAGGGTATGCCGGGGAGGGCGGCTTTCCAGAGGGTGGTGCCGTTTTCGAGGTCGAGGGCGAGAATGACGTCTTCGGCCACCTTTTTGGTGTGGGGAACGGCGTCGAGGATGCGTTGGACCAGGGCTTCGTCGAAGGAGAATTCGGAGAGGCGGGCGAGGAGCGCTTTTTCGTTTGGAAAGGTTTCCTTGGAGATGGAGAAGAGTTTGTTGGCGGCGTCGATGGGGAAGGCGAGTTTGCCTTGGCGGAAGCGGGAGACGACGTAGTCGCCGTAGAGGAGTTTTTGCTTGGCGTCGAGGTGGTCGTCCACCCATCGGGCGGCCCAATCGTTCAGCTTGGTTCCGCGCAGGCGTGGGCTGAGGGAGAGGCGGGCCGTTTCCATTTTGTCGATGAGGGCTTGGGGGAGGTTTGCCCGGCGGGCGCCGAGCTTGCGTAGGGTGAGGGAGTTCACGGCTCGGGTTTCGGTGGGGACGTTTCTGTGCCAGACGACGGAGAGGTAGGCCTTGCCGTCTGCGGCCACAAGACTGCCGAAGCCGCCGTCGTCTCCGCTGGGGGCGGGTTCGCTTTCCCAGAGGAGTTTCGGGCCGTCCTCGGGCCATGAGTCGGCGAGGGTGGTCTTGGCGAGGGACACGCCGTTGCGTTCGGGGCCGCGCCATTGGGGCCAGGAGGCGTTGGCCTGGAGACCTTGGCCGGCGAGGAGGAGGGAGGCGGTGAAGAGTGGAAGAGTCGGGTTCATTGGTTAGCGTGGCGGGTGGGTTTCAAGAGTTGGCGGGTTGTTGTTTCAGGGCAGCTTGTCCCGCTTCAAGTGTTTTGACGATGAGATCGACGTCATACACGCAACCGCCCCAAGTGCCGCCGGCTACGTTTTGTAGAGCGGCCCAGAGGCGGGTGTCCTCGGGGAGGCGGGGGTCGGGGCGGAGGTCTGGATCGGGGGAGCGGCGAGAGAGGATGGCGGCACCTTCCTCAGGGGAATTCCCCTCGCCGTTTTCTCCCACTAGGTCGAGAGAGCCTGCGAGGTTGGGACCGTCCACGACAATCCGGACAAGGTCGCCATCCCGCACTTTGCCGATGGGACCGCCCGCGAGGGCTTCGGGGCCGACGTGACCGATGCAGGCTCCCGTGCTGACGCCGGAGAAGCGGGCGTCCGTGACGAGGGCCACTTCCTTTCCCCAGGACAGGTGCTTGAGGGCGAGGGTGACTTGGGCTACTTCCTCCATGCCCGTCCCCATCGGGCCGCGTCCGCGCATGATCATGACGTCGCCGGGTTTCACGGGCTTGTCCGTTTGTCCTTTGACTGCTTGGATGGCTTCGACCTCGGAATTGAAGACGCGGGCGGGGCCTGTTTTGCGGTATACGCCGTCGGAATCGAGGACTTCCTGGGCGATGGCGGTGCTTTTGATGACCGAGCCTTCGGGGGCGAGGTTGCCGAGAGGGAAGCAGACGGTGCTGGTGAGGCCGCGTTTTCTGGCGGTTTCGGGGTCCATGACGACGTCATCCGGGTCCACGCCGTCCCGTTCCCGTAGGAGGGCGCGGAAACGTTTGCGGCGCTCGGAGCTTTCCCAGGCGGCGAGGTTGGCTTTCACGGTTGAGCCGGTGACGGTGAGGGCGTCGATTTCCAGAAGCCCGGCATCGCGGAGTTTGAGCATGATTTCGGGTACGCCGCCGGCGAGGAAGAGTTGGGCGGTGGTGTGGTTGCAGGGACCGTTGGGGAGGACGTCCACGAAGCGCGGGGTCTTGCGGTTGGCCTCGTCCCATTCCTTCACGGCGGGGCGTGGCAGGCCGGCTTGATGGGCGATCGCGGTGAGGTGCATGAGGAGGTTGGTAGAACCTCCGCAAGCGGCGTGGACGGTCATGGCGTTGCGGAGAGCCCCCTCTGTGAGGACTTCCTTGGTCGTGACGCCTTGTTTCTTGAGGTGGAGCATGGCCCGGGCGGAGCGTACCCCGAGGTCCAGCCAGACGGGGGAGCCGCTGGGGCTGAGGGCGGAGTGGGGAAGTGAGAGACCGAGGGCTTCCCCGACCACTTGGGAGGTGGCGGCCGTTCCGAGGAACTGGCAACCTCCGCCAGGGCTGGCGCAGGTGTTGCAGAGTTTGCGGGAGGCTTCCTCTAGGGAAACTTCCCCTTGGGCGTAGCGAATGCCGAGGGACTGGGCCTTGCCCGCGTCCTCGCCGTCGGTTGCGGAAAGGGTGACGCCGCCGGGCACGAGCACGGTGGGTTCGTCGGGAAGGCTCGCCAAGGCCATCATCATGGCGGGCATGCTCTTGTCGCAGGTGGCCACTCCGAGAACGCCTTGCCGGGTGGGCAGGGAGCGGGCGAGGCGTCGGAGAACGCAGGAGGCGTCGTTGCGGTAGGCGAGACTGTCGAACATGGCCGTGGTGCCTTGGGAACGTCCGTCGCAAGGGTCGCTCACGTGCGAGGCGAAGGGCACGGCTCCGAGACATTTCAATTCCTCCGCCACCGCCCGGGCGAGCAGGCCGATTTCCCAGTGGCCGGTGTGGTAGCCCAAGGCGATGGGGGAGCCGTCCTCCGCCCGGATGCCGCCGTGACTGTTGAGGATGAGGAACTGGGGGCCGAGCATTTCCCTCGGGCTCCAGCCCATGCCCGCGTTCTGGCTCAGGCCGAAGAGGTCACCGCAGGACCAGTCGCGCAACATTTCGTCCGTCAGCGGCAGGCTCCCTTCGGGGCCGGCCGCATGGGTGCGGGCCGAGAAGACGGCCTCGCTATCGACGCCGAGGAAGCATTTGTCGCTTTCCGAACTCATGGCGTCATCTTGAACAAGGCTGAGCTGGAGGCAATCAAGAGGAGCTCGCCCCCCCTGTCTTTTTTCTGAGGCCGAACAGGGCTTGGAACCTAGCTCCCATATTTCCAGGGTGGAGCAGTTCGAGCAAGGTTTGCCGCTCGGGGGAAAGTCGGCCGTCGGAGCCTTGCGTGACGATGGCCTCGCAAACATTGGCGGCTCGTTGGAGGAAAAATGTTTCCTGTCGTTCGACTGTCACCTCGGAGAAAGCTTTTTGGCGAAGGATTTCCTCAAGCAGGTCCCAGCACACGTGACAGGTGAGGTCTTGCTCGCCTGGGGCGGTGAGGAGGTCGGCGGAGACCCGGTGCAGTCGATAGGCCCTGGCCATACCCTCGGGGCGTTCCTCGAAGAAGGCCCTGAGAGGAAGGCCGTAGTCGAGGGTGAGGAATAGTCCCGTCCAAGGTTGGGAGACGAGGGCGCTCAGTGCGTCAGCGGCGCCCACGGGGAGGTCTAGTAAATAGCCGGCTGGGGCTTGTTCGGGCAGGGTGGGGTGGAGGTCGGCGAAAACTTTTTCGGGGAGGTCGGTTTCCTTGAGAGTTCCGTCCTTATCGATGCTCACCCCCCGCTCTACCCAGCCGCGTTCCGCGTCCCGGCGGAAACGCCGAAAAGGTTGGGCGTCCAACCACTCGTTGGCGAAGACTACGACGTTTCCGGATACGGTCAGCGGGTCCCCCAACCGCAGGACGCGGACGTCGGCGAAGGAGTGCTCGACGTCATCCAGGGTGGCGCTTCCGGGTTCGGCGCCGATTTCCACGAAGGTCGCGGACTTTGCGCTTTCCGGGCCTAGCAGGTTTTCGCAGGCGGCCGCCACCAACCTGCCGAAGACGGGGCCTAGGCTTCGGGCGGTGTAGAAGTCCGAGTCGGGATGGCGGCCTACTCGTTCCCGTCGAGAAGCGTAGTACCCGATCTCTGGTGCGTATAGGGCGGTGGAGACGAAGGTCGAGTAGTCGAGCCGTCCTTCCAAGTCAGCCGCTTCACGTAGGGCGTGGAGCATGGCGGCTTTCGGTTTTTCCTTTGGCGTTGGCATGAGAAAGGACATGGGGTAGGGCGTTGGGAGTGAAAATCAAGAAGGTAGTGTTGCTGGGGATTCCTTCCTTCCTGTTGGCGTTTGCCTTGGCGGCTCTCTGGGACAACCCCGTGACCCGCCCTTATTTTGATTCCGACTACTGGTCTGCCATCGGCAAGTTCGGCGAGTCTCTGCGACTCGCGCAAGCGCGTTATGTAAAGAAAGAGTCGGTTGGTTACGACGCCCTCGTCGATTCCGCCTTGGAAGGCATGACCGAAAGCCTGGACCGCCATTCCGCCTACTACCCTCCACCCGATTACGAGGCGTTTCAAAATGACACCAAGCGGCAGTACTACGGAATCGGGGTGGCCATCCGCAAGGTGGAGGCGGGCGTGTTGGTGATGAGGGTGTTCCCCGGAGGCCCCGCCCAAGTCGCCGGCGTGCGGCGGGGCGAGTTCATCGCCAAGGTGGAGGGAGAGTCCTTGGAGGAGTGGACCTTGCAGGAAGTGACAAAGCGCATCAAGGGGGAAGAAGGGTCTTCCGTGCTCGTCGGCCTGCGCGATGCCGAGGGGCGCGAGCGTGAACTGGAGGTCGAGCGCGGGCGCATCCAAATGGCCAGCGTGGAGGAGGTTCGGGTCGACACGAACGGCACGGGTTACCTTCGCATCGAGCAGTTCACTGCCCGCACGGCGGAGGAATTGCGGGCTGCCTTGAAACGTTTGGACGCGGCCAGGGTTAAGCGTCTCGCCCTTGACCTGCGGGGTAATGCGGGCGGCTTGC
>CAXGVD010000230.1:0-4942 GCA_964012695.1 uncultured Opitutia bacterium | reverse complement strand
GGCTGCCCGGGCTGGATTCGAACCAGCGACCAAGTGATTAACAGTCACCTGCTCTGCCACTGAGCTACCGGGCAACAAGGGTAAAACGCCATAATAAAGCGTAAAGGAGAAGTCCTGTCAACGTCGGGGAACGATGCCTTATGGGGTCGGCGAGGAAACTCACTTGCCAGAGCAGACGGAAGTCGCAGAGTGAAAGGTGAATACGTTTTACTCCACCTTCATGAGCACTCTTACGCGTCGCTCCTTTCTCGCCGCTGGAACGGGCGTCTTGACCGCCTCCTCAGGTTGCCTCCTGCATTGTCCGGACACTCTGCCGTTAACGGAGGCGCCGAGGCCGACCCGAATCGTGGACGCACAGGTTCAATTGCCCGAGGCCTACGACCCCGCTCACGCAGAGCAGGAAACTCCCGCGGAAAACGGTGACGAAAGAAAGGAGAGCAACGCCACGGCGTCTGCGGAGGCTCCTCGGGTTACCTCGGTCTCTGCGCCGTCCGTCTCCGAGCGCTTCCTCGCGGTGGCCATGCCCGCCGGGGTTCGTCATTGTGTGCTCATGGCCACCTCGCCCGAGATGGAGGACACCCGGCGCCTGCTCGAATTGGCCGAGAAAAACGCGTGCACCGCCGGTGTGATCGGACGATTGAGCGTGGGCGACTTGGAGTTCCGCGGCAATTTCGATCTGTTTGCGGAAAACCCCTTGTTTTGCGGCATCCGCATGGAGGTGGAGGATTTTAAGGACTTGAGCTTGGCAAAAGTGGACGACCTGCGCCACGTGGCCCGCAAGGGGTTGACGGTAGAAACGCTCTGCTCCATCGAGACCTTGCCCGAGGTGGTAAAGCTAGCGGAGGCCGTTCCCGATTTGCGTCTGGTGATCCGCCACTTGCCTTTCGACCCGCCGACGAGCGTGAACGGGCGGCGGCACTACGAACGGGCCTTGGTAAAGCTGGCAACGAGGCCCAACGTGTTCGCCAAACTCTCGGCGGTGGTGAAGCGCGTGCCGGACGAGGCGCAACAAGCCGACACCTATCGCTCGCGGCTAGACGAGTTGTGGAACCTCTTCGGCGACGCCCGAGTCTTGTTCGGAAGCGATTGGCCGCACAGCGAGGCGAAGGCTCCCTACGGGACCATCGTGAGGGTCATGCTCGACTACCTGTCCGCAAGACCGCCGGTCGAGAGGGAACGCTTCTTCTGGAGAAATTCCCGCGTGGTCTACGACTGGAAGGAGCGGGAAGGCGGCTGAAGCGGTCTTCGCTGCCATCAGAGGGGTTTGCCGAGGAGGGCTTCAATCGCGATGGAGGCGACGTGGCGACGACGTTCGGCGGCGTACGAATCCCGACGCGCCCGGAGGAGGGATATGCGGAGGCGGTGGCGAGTGGAGGGGTCGATGGCCTGACCGGGGAGACGCTCCCCCAAGACAGGAGCCAGTTCTTCCTCCACGGCGGCAAGTGCGGAGCGACGGTCCGTAAGGCTCGCTTCGGCGGCCCGCAGGTCACCTAGGGCGCGGGCCAGGGCGATACGGAGTTCGCGACGGGCCAGCCGTTCGCGAGCTAGGGCTTCCTGAAGGTCAGCGGAAGCGGCTTCCACTTCCGAGGGCAAACCGGGCAGAGGCAAGTCCACGCCGAGAAGTACACCCCAATTATCCTCGGCGTAGGTCCTCCGTTCATCATGCTCGAATCCAGCCTGAATGAAGGAGAACCACGGCTTCCTCCGGGCCCGGGCTTGGCGGACGCGGGCTAGGGCGGCGTCGCCTTCTCCGGCAAGGGCGAGGAGTTCAGGGCGGTTGACGACGGCTCGGTCGAAGAGTTCGTTCAAGGTCGGAAGCGTGGCGTTGACGTCCGTTTCGGGCAGAGATTCGGTAAGAAGCAGTGGGACGGCGTCGAACAGGTTCAGGCGGACTCGAAGGACATCGAGAGCGGCTTGGTGGTTTCGGCTGGCGTCGGCGGCGTCGGCAGCGAGAAGGTTGGCATCGAGGCGGCTTTCGATGGCCTTTGGCAAGGTGATGCTTCCAGCGACGAGGAGGGAGTCGTGGGTAGAGCGGAGAGCTTCATGGGCGTCGGCTAGTTCGGCGGCGATGGTGGCATGGCGGCGAAGATGGAGGATATCGAAATAAAGGGCCTTGACCTCGGCGGCGAGCAGGGTGCGGGCATAGTCCAAGTGGTGTCGAGCCGTGTCTTCTTCCGCCCGGCCCACCTCACGGGCTGCCTGAATTTCCCAAGGGTTGGCGAGGCGTAGACGGAGGGCGAATTCAGTCGAATATTCGCCAGCGAAGCGGCCGTCGTCGTAACCGATGCGCAACTCGGGAGAAGGGAGGGAACCAATGGCGCCCAAACGGGCGGAGGCGGCGGCGAGGCGGGCCTGCGGGCTGGCGAGGCTTTCCTCGTCAGCGAGGGCGAGGGCGAGGGCGTCGGAGAGGGAAAGGGAGCGGGTGGCGTTGGGGTCTTGGCCTTGCCCGAGGAGGGCGGTTCCGAGGAAATGGACGACGATGAGTAAAGGGTAAAAGATCGTCTTCACGGAAGGAGAATGTTCCAGGTTCGTCAGGAACCGAGCAGAAAGCTAAAGGCACCTTTGGCGGAAGTCTCGATGATGACCCACTCGCCTGGGACGAGGGCCTCGTGATTTTGGCCGGGAAGGGTGAGGAGGTGGACGTTGCGTCCGCGGCTCATGCGGTTGGGGGCGTTGCGGACGCGTCCGGGAAAGTTGAGGACATGAGGGGTGACGGAGACCACCTTCATGCGGATGCGGGCCTCGGGATTGGTCTCGGGATAGACAATCAGCTCGTCTCCGGGCGAGGGTTGTTGGTGGGAGAAGCGTTCGGGTTGAAAGCCGAGCACGCGCTTCACTTCCTCGCCCGTGGCGGAGTCGTACTCCTTGATGACAAGGCGGACGACGGGATCCCCGGCAGGCACGTTTTCTCCTTTCTGGTAATTGATTTCGGCCACCACTCCGTCGTTGGCGGCCCTCAGGAAACAGTTTTCACGGCGCTCTTCAAGGAGGGCGAGGCGGCTGTTGCCGGGGCGTTCATTTTGGTGGACTTCGTCGAGGCGGGCTTCGGCGTCGGCGAGGTCCGCCTTCACCTTGGCGATGAGTTCGGGTTGCATGCCACCGCGTTTTTCGAGAACGGCCACCTTGGCTTCCAGTTCGCCGACGATCTCCCGGTCCACGAGCCCGTTTTCGAGCAGGGTGCGGAGGCGTTCGAGCTGGCGGTTGAAAATGGCCAGCTCGGCGGTGTCGGAGGCTTGGTCCATGAGGAGTTCGCTCACGTCCACGCGGAGACGTTGGACGGCGGTGGCGAAGCGGCGGTCGCCGTCGAGGCGGTCGAGTGCCAGCTCTTCCTTGATGGCGGCGATTTCCTTGTCGAGGAGCCCGGTGTCGAGGACGACGAGGAGGTCGCCGCGCTTCACCTTTTGGCCGATGGTGACCTTGACATCGTCCACCCGGCCGTTCTCCCGACCGGAAACGGCCTCGAAATCGAACTCGACGGAACCGTTCAGCTCGAAGTAGCCGCCGCCGTACTCGTAGAGGGCGATGAGGGCGGGGATGAAAAGCAACCAGACGAAAAAAGGCCAGCGGCGGGCGATGGGACCGAGTCCGCTTCCGCCGTGCCGCCGGGGTGCGGGCTTGCTCGGAAGGGGGGCTTGGGTTTCGTCGGCCATAGCTCAGATTTCCACGGTGGAGCGTTGCATGACCATGCTGACATCCTCGACTTCCTCGATGGCTTCGAGGTCGGCCACGAGGTCGGTCTTTCCCGCTGGGTCGAAGAGGCGGACGTGGTAGGACTGCTCGACGGCCTCGCCCTGTACGGCTTCGCGCATGGCGACGAGGTTGACGGAGGAGGCGTGCCGCCCGAAGACTTCCCGAACGCGCTCGTCGACGGAAGAGTCCTTGGGCAGGATGAAGCGCACGAGGCCCTCGAAGTTGCGTCGGGAGGCGAAGGGCGAGTGGTGCAGGAAGAGGACAGCGGCGCAGAAGAAGAGGGGACCGATGACGGCGACGTCAAGCACTTGGGCTCCGGCGGCGATGCCCGTGGCGAGTGAGGCGAAGAGGAAGATGATGTCGCGGGGGTCGCGTATGGGGGTGCGGAAACGGATGAGGGCGAGGGCTCCGAGAATGCCGAGACCGCGGGCGAGGTTGTTGCCGATGGCGATGATCATGATGCAGGCCACCACGGCAGCGAGGGCCAGCGTCTGCACGAAGGTCCGGGAGTAGGAGAAGCCAGCATGGGTCCAACGGTAAACGCCCGCGAGCATGAGCGACATGGTGAAGCTCAGGAGGAGGCAAAACAGAATCTGCAACGGGCTGAACGCCCGGGCGGGCCCGAGGGCGTTAAAAATCGCTTCCATCTTCGTAGGAACAGTTTTCCGAGGCGGCGGAATAGGAGGAACCTCGAAAGAGGGACTCCAATCTCATGGCGGCGGAATACTTGCAAAAACCAGTGCGCACGAGATCGAAACGTTCCACCAGCTCGGCCATCCACTCGGGGAACTCGGCCTCGGCCTTGAGTTCCAGCACGTAGCCGGGGTATTCCCGGCGCAAAGCGGTCTGCGTGTCCATGGAGTACCAGCGTTTGGCCCGCAAAGGAAAGTCCCAGGAGGCCCGGGCGGGGCGGTAGCGAAGGCTGCGGTCGATGGTCACGCGGGCGTAGCGCTCGCCAGCACCCTTGTAGGACTCGCGGACGTAACGAACGAAGACATAGGGTCGGGCCCCGATTTCTTGGACGAGCCGAACGAAATCGAGGTAGTTCATGTTTTCGTCCGGACTCGAAAAGGAAACGAGTTTGGTGGGGCGGACCAGGTTCTCGCGGGAGTAGTCCTTCGCCCGCAGGGTAGACCGGCTCTTGAGAATCATGGTGTTCACCTTCCGCTTGATTTCGAGGAAGTAGGGAGCCAAGCCATCTTGGCCGTAGGTGCGGATACGGAGTTTGAAGCGGTTGCGGGCCTTGCGTTCC
>CAXGVD010000229.1:0-4948 GCA_964012695.1 uncultured Opitutia bacterium | reverse complement strand
AGTTCTTCACCCCGGCCACACCCTTTGTCCGGGCAAATATTTTTCTCTCTCCGCACTGCGCAAGAAGCTGAACGCCCTGCCCGGTTCGGGCTAAGCTTAACCCCAGCTACGGCGGCGGGCTTGCCGAATCCCCCCCGACGAAGGCGCCGAAGAGTCAGGCTTTCACCTGCACCTGGCTCCCCGGCACCTCCCATGCAAACTGGGCCAGTCACGCCGCCAGAACCGGCGAAAAGGCCAGCAGGGCGATAAGCCCTGCGCTCAAGCCTCCTCCTTCTTCCTAACGAATAGTGCCTTGCCGAAGCGGGGCTCGGCGTTACGGCGGAGAGCTTCGGCGAATTGGTCGAGGGTGAAGGTGGCGTCCACGGCGTGGCGGACTTCCGTGAGGGCGAGCGGTTGGAGGACTTCTTCGCAGGCGTTGCGGAAGGCGGGGAGTTCGCGGGAGCGCTTCCACTTGTCCAGCCAGAAGCCAACGAAACGAAGGTCGCTAAAGATGAGTTGGCGCGTGGGAAAGCGAACGGGTTCCCCCGTCATCGCGCCGAAGGTCACGTGCACGCCCCCGGGGGCCAGGCCCTTGGCCAGACGCAGGGCGCTTTGGCCGCCCACGGAGTTGAGGGCCAGCTTGCACTTGGCTCCGCCAGTGAGTTCCTCGATACGGGCGGGGGCTTCGTCGTCGTCGAGTAAAACGTCCTCTACTCCAAAGGCCGCCATGGGTTCCCGCAACTCCGCACGCCGAACGAGGTTGAGGACCCGGACGCCAAGACGCCGGCCGAACTGGGCCACGCTAAGGCCCACGGCGGAATTGGCGGCGTTCTGGACGATGCAGTCGCCGGGACGAAGGTACTCGAAGTCGTTGAGCAGGCGCCAAGCGGTAAGCGGATTGAGGAGGGCTAGGGCGAGTTGCTCGGGCGGAACGAGGGAGGGAAGCAGAACGAGTTCCTCCGCGGAGGCGACGGCGTATTCTCGCCAAGTTCCCGCCTCCTCGGGCATGGAGACGATTTTGCCGAGCAGCTTCTCCTCCGTGCCCGGCCCGACGGCCACCACCTTGCCCACGCCTTCTCGCCCCGCCACGGCAGGTAAGTCCTTGAGCCTGCCATAGGAACCGTTGATGAGCCCGATGTCCGAGGGATGGACGGCGGAGGCCAGCATCTCCAGCAGGACTTGGCCCTCGACGGGCTCGGGGACGGGTATTTTGTCCAACCGCAGGACTTCGAGCGGGTCGCCTCGTTCGTGATAGCGGAGGGCGCGCTGGGAGGTAGGGATCACTTTTTCTTTTCCAGTAGGCCAAGGGCCTTCATCCATGCGGCGGCTCGGGCGGGCCAGGTGACCACGGGGTACTCGGAGGGACGCTTTCCGTAGCCGTGCCCACCCTTCGGATAGACATGAAGCTCGCTTCCCTTCACCCCCGCCCGACGCAAGGCGAGGTAGAACTGAACGGAACCTTCGGCGGGGATGCGATCGTCCCCGGCGTGGGCGAAGAAGCAGGGCGCCACGTCCTTCGTCACCTTCAGCTCCGGTTCCAGCTTCGACTTGGTCTCGTTATCAACGAGGTAGGCGGGGTAGATGAGAACGCCGAAGTCGGGGCGGCAGGAAAGCTCGTCGGCGCCATCCACCTTTTCATAAGTCCTCTTGGCGTAGTTGGTAAGGGCGGAGGCGGAGAGGTGCCCCCCGGCGGAAAAGCCAAGTATGCCCACGCGCTTCGGATCGATTCCCCAAGCCTCGGCGTTAGCCCGCACCAAGCCAAGAGCCCGCTGAGCGTCCTGAAGAGGCGCCTCGTGCTTGGGACGATTCTTCCTACGCGGCACGCGGTACTTGAGCAGGACACCCGTCAGGCCGATGGAATTGAGCCACTCGCAAATCTCCGTACCCTCCAAGTCCCAAGCCAGAATGGAGTAGCCCCCTCCCGGACACACGAGGACCGCCGCACCCGTCGCCTTCTCCTTCGGGGCGGGATAAACGGAAAGCGTGGGCACGGAAACGTTGCCCAGACGAATCACCTTCTTCTGCCCTGGGCGATGCGGGCGCGCTCCCTCCTCCCCCACTTCGCCCTTCACCTCGCCGGGAGCTTCCCCCGGCCAAAGCTTAAGCGTCTTCGATGGCTCGGGAACAGCGGAAACGACGGCGAAGGAAAAGACGCCACAGAAGAGAATGATCGAAAGCAAACGGAAAGAAAGCATGACGGGAAGAGCAACGATGAGGGACCGGAAAGAAAAGCAAAAACCGCACAAGCCGGCGCTTTTGGCTTTTCGTTCGCGAGTTTCGCCCCATGTTCGGACCTTCGAACATACTGGAACAAACCTCATGAAAACAACTCGGACCTTACTTTCTTTGTGCCTGCTCGGAGCGACCTCCTTCGCCTTCGGAAAAAAGCCGCTCGACTCCGCCGTCGCCGCCCTCCTCGCCGTAGGCGATAAAGGCGAAGGCAACGCCGCCGCTTCTGCCTCATGGCCCAAGGTGGCGGCCAAGCAACCTCACCAAATCCCCGCCCTCCTCGCCGTCATGGACGGGGCCAATAACCTCTCCCAAAACTGGTTGCGGGCGGCCGTAGACGTCATCGCCGAACGCTCCCTGAAAAACGGGCAGAAACTGCCCGCCAAGGAACTGAAGGCCTTTCTGGAAGACCGCTCCCACGCCCCCGTCTCCCGCCGCCTCGCATACGAACTACTCCTGAAGGCCGAACCGAAGAAGGCAGCCGCCCTCGCCCCTGGCTTCATCGACGACCCCGCACCCGAACTGCGCCGCGACGCCGTCGCCCTACTCCTCGACCAAGCAGCCGAAAAGGAAAACCCCGCTCTCTACGGCAAAGCCCTCCGGGCCGCCCGCGACGTGGACCAAATTCAAGCCGCCTCAGAAGCTCTGAAGAAGGCAGGCAAAACCGTGGACCTCCCAAAAATTATGGGCTTCCTCATGCGCTGGAAGCTCATCGGCCCCTTCGACAATGCCGAGCGCGGCGGCTTCTCCGTGGCCTACCCGCCAGAAAAGGAAACCAACTTCGCCGCCGCCTACCCCGGCAAGGACGCCGAGGCAAAATGGACCGACTTCTCAACCGCCGACTCCTTCGGCATGGTCGACGTCAACCAAGAGTACGGTGAACTCAAGGAAGTAGTCGCCTACGCCCACACCACCTTCGACAGTCCCGAGGCCCGTGACGTCCAGTTCCGCCTAGGCTGCAAGAACGCCTGGAAAATCTGGCTCAACGGGAAACTCCTCTTCGCCCGCGACGAATACCACCGAGGCATGCGCATCGACCAGTACGTCATTCCCGCCTCCATTCAAAAAGGCCCAAACGCCATCCTCGTGAAACTCTGCCAGAACGAGCAAATGGAAAGCTGGACCAAGCAGTGGCAATTCCAGCTACGGGTGACCGACGCCTCCGGCTCCGCCGTCCTCGCCGCCAACCGCGGCCCTACCCCTGCGGGTAAAGCTCCCGACTCCAAACGCTGAACCCAGCACGCCACACGCCACACAACACGCCACTTCACGCATGCTATGAAAAAACGACGCCTTTCCCTCACCCTCGCCCTCCTCGCCGTCTCCGGCTCTCCCGCCCTCGCCGACTGGACCGCCTTCCGAGGTTCCGCCGGCAACGGTTTCGCCGACGCCCCCGACCTCCCCGTCTCGCTGGACGAAAAGAAAAGCATCTCTTGGAAAACCACCCTCCCCGGCCGCGGCCTCTCCTGCCCCGTCGTGGTGGGCGACCGCGTCTTCCTCACCGCCTCCTCCGGCCCCCGCCAGGAACGCCTCCACGTTCTCGCCTTCTCCACCGCCGACGGCACCCAACTCTGGGAACGCCAGTTCGTCGCTACAGGACGCACCAACTGCCACAAGAAAACCTGCGTGGCCGCCCCCACTCCCGTCTCCGACGGCAAGCTTCTCGTGGCCCAGTTCTCCTCCAACGACGTCTTCTGCCTCGACCTCGACGGCAACCTCAAGTGGCTCCGCGGCCTCACCAACGACTACCCCAACGCCGCCAACAGCCTCGGCATGTCCTCCTCCCCCGTCATCGCAGGCGGCGTCCTCGTCACCCAAGTGGAAAACGACGCCGACTCCTTCGCCGCCGCCCTCAACCTCGCAACCGGAAAGACCCTCTGGCTAAAGGCCCGCCCCAAAGGGGCCAACTGGACCTCCCCCGCCCCCCTCCTAGACGCCGACGGCAAGACCCCTCTCGTCGCACTCCAGTCCAAGACCGGCGTCCTCGTCGTCGAGCCCCGCGCCGGATCCGAACGCTGGACCTACGCAGACGGCGCCTCCACCATACCCTCCTCCACCTTCCACGCCGGCAAGCTCTACATCCCCTCCCACGGCCTCACCGCCCTTCTCCCCGGCAAGGACGGACGCTCCCACAAGCAAGTCTGGCAGGAAAATAAACTCCGCCCCGGCACTGCCTCTCCCGTCGCATCAGGCGGGAAGCTTTACGTCATCAATAACGCCAACGTCCTAACCGCCGCCGACCCCGCAGCTGGATCCCTCCTCTGGCGCTTGCGCGTAACCGGCCCCTTCAGCGCCTCCCCCGTCGCCAACAAGACCCACGCATACCTCCTGAGCGAAAAAGGCCTCCTCCAAGTCGTGGACCTGCGAGGCAAGGAAGGCAAAATCGTCTCTACACTCGACCTCGCCGAAACCCACCTAGGCACCCCCGCCATCTCCGGGAACGCTCTTTACCTCCGCTCCGACCAACACCTCCGAAAAATCGGCGGCTGAAGCGGTAATGTGATCAGTTGTAGGATTCACCCACTATAACCTTTGATCACCGCCCCCCCTTGACCGCCTTATGGTATCCGAAGCTTTGGTTGGTTTCAGCCAATTGGTCAGCCGAGAAGAAAGGCTGAAGGCCTAGGGCCTTCCGCCCCTCTGGAAAGCCGAAACTCCTCACTCAGACTCGTCCTACAGGCTGAAGTCGGCGTCCTTCAGCTTGTCGACTAGTTGTTCGGCGCCTTGCTTGGTGGCGGAG
>CAXGVD010000228.1:0-4988 GCA_964012695.1 uncultured Opitutia bacterium | reverse complement strand
GGAGGCGAGGTGTTGGTCGCCCGCGTAATGAAAAACGTGCCCGCGCCGCAGTTCGGCCAAGGCCCGGTTGCGGCCCGATTGCGGCCAGCCGTTGCTGTCGAGGTCCGCCACGAGGTACTGCCGGTTGCCGCCGTGGTAGTTGGCGAGGTTGCAGAAAATGGTTTGGGACACCGCCATTTTTAGGTCCTGCCCCTTCCAATCTCCCGCGAAGTGGCGGAGGAACTTGAGCTGACGTTGGCCGAGCAGGACGAGGCCCGGTTTGTCCAGGGCGGCCACGTCGATGGAGGCGTCCTTGACGTGGTCGGGGCGTCCCGGCCAAGTGTTCACCTTGCCTTCGGGGCCGGACTTGAACTTGCGGTCTTCGATGACGGCGAGGCCTACGCGTCCGTAAACAAAGTCTCCGTAGTACGTGCCGATGCCGCGCTCCACGGGAGTGGGGTCGAAGGGGGCGGGGTGGTGGGCGGTCTGGGTGCGTTCCACTGCTCTCACGAACTCCGGGTGCATGGCGTAGCCGCCTTTGGCGTGCCCGCGTATGCCGCCGCAGTCCCGACCGGACTCTCCCCAAATGTTGCCTTGGTAGACGTCGTGGTCGTCGGGTAGGGCGAGGGTGGGGCGGTTCCGCATGAGATCGCGGAAGGCCCAACCCCAGAGGTAAATCTTACGGAGGTAGTTGAGGACGGCAAGGTCCACGGGTTCGCGGTGGATCCCGTAGCCGCCCACGCCTTCGTAAAGTTGGTCGCCCGAGAAGAAGAGGACGTCGGGGTTGGTTACGGATACATTGCGGACGAGGGTGGCGTTGGGAAAAGCCGTGTCCTGGTTGCCCGTGAAGCCCGCGACCGAAATCGACTCTTTGTCCTTCGGATCCTTACGGATGGTTCCCGTGAAGAAGGCGTCGCGGGTGGAGCCGTCCCGAAAACGTTCCTCGTAAACGAGTCGGTAGGGAATGTCGCGGGCGTCGTCCCAACCTTTCACCTCGAAGGTGGCCGTGCGGGAAAGCGGATCGATGGGGACGGTGGATCGCGTTTTCCAGACGGTTCCGCCTTCGTCCTGGGTTTTCAGCCGAACGACCTTCGCTTCCTTTTCGCCGTGGGGCGGCATCTGGGCGGTAAGCTTGAGCACACCACGACTCAGGGAGTGCATGGCATAGAGGATGGGGCCGAAGGCGAGGTCCGGGCGCTTCTTCACTTTTTCGCCGCTCAGCTTCCAGTCGTTGAACCAAAAGCGGGAGAGGCTCTTCGCTCCTCCCTTCCCACGCCCCTGAGCCACCTCAAGCAGGTTGCACCCGAGCGCCACGTTGCCGACCAAGCTCTCGCTCTTCGCCACCTGTCCGCTTAGCCGGCCGAGTTCCTCGTCCGTGTCTCCCTTGAGGGCCACGAGTTGCAGGCCGTGGTGGCCCTTTCGCTTGTGAGGATGTGCCTCGAGTCTCAAGGTAACGTCCTTCACTTCGGGCAATTTTTCTTTGGCGAAGTTCTTGCCCACGAAGAGCCGTCCGTCCGCAGTCACTCCAGCCTTCAAGCCGTCACCGCGCAAGAGGGAAGCTTGTGGATCGCGCGTCTCGGCGTCGAGAACTCCCACCAGAAACCCTGCCGAACCGTTTTTCGACGAACCTTCCACCAGACCCATCCGAACAGAAACCGTAAAAGCTCCCGTCTCCGGCTTCTCCGCCAACCCATAGGTGAGCAGGTGAACGTTACGGTTGGCTCCGCTTCGGATGCAGACCAGTCGCCCCTCCTGCACCTCCCAGTCCTCCATCGGGTTGGCCCAATAATCGGCTCCCGCCCAAACCCGGTCGTGCAAGTTACGGAAGTCGCCGGAGAATTCCGCCCCACTCAAAACGAACGAGAAGGCAAAAAGTGAAAAAAACAAAAAAACGAAACGCGAGCTATTCATGCTCCGCTTGCTAACAGCATCTCTTCCCACCCTTCAATCATGAAGCGAATATCCTTTAGAGGTTGAGTGGTTGAGCCGACGCCTTCCGTTCTTGCACGCGCTTTACTTCTTCTTATTTTCCTTCGCTCTCCTTTTTCTTTCAAGTTAACCAGTCTTCACGTCATGAGCGAACAAGCCAAGTCCCATGAGTTTCAAGCCGAGGTCAAGCAGGTCCTCGATATCGTCGTCAACTCCCTCTACAAGGATAAGGAAATCTTTGTGCGGGAGCTGGTGTCCAACGCTTCGGATGCGCTCGAGAAGTTGCGCCGGGTGCAGCTGACCGAGAAGGATCTGCACGACGACAACTTGGAACTGGAAATCAACGTCACCACGGACGACGAGGCTGGTCTGCTCACCATTCAGGACTTCGGAGTGGGCATGACGGAGGAGGAACTGGTGGAGAACTTGGGTACTATCGCCCACTCCGGTTCCAAGGAGTTTCTGGAGGCCATGCAGTCCGACGGCGACAAGAACGAAGCTCTTATCGGC
This sequence comes from uncultured Opitutia bacterium, assembly GCA_964012695.1. Lineage (GTDB taxonomy): Bacteria > Verrucomicrobiota > Verrucomicrobiia > Opitutales > Seribacteraceae > CAXGVD01. Next base: position 2,570 of record CAXGVD010000228.1, on the reverse strand, counting down.
AAGTTCGGGGTGGGCTTCTACAGCGTCTTCATGGTGGCCGAAAACGTAAAGGTGTTCACCCACTCTTGGAAGCCTGACGCTCAAGGTCAACGTTGGGAAAGCGACGGCTCCGGAGCCTACTCCGTGGAGCCCGTGGACGGTCAGCGGCGCGGGGCCAAAATCGTCATCAAGCTCAAGGACGAGTTCAAGGAGTACGCCGGCGCGGACAAGGTGAAGGAGATCATTAAGAAGTACTCCGCCTTCGTCCAGTTTCCCGTGTCCGTTAACGGGGACAAGGTGAACACGGTGGAGGCTCTTTGGCTCCGATCCAAGAACGAGATTACGGACGAGGAGTACGAGGAGTTCTACAAGTTTCAGGGCAACGACTACGAGGCCCCTAACCTCCGGCTCCACTTCAGCGCGGACGCTCCCCTCGAAATCAACGCCCTCCTCTTCGTCCCCAAGCGAAACATGGAGAAGCTCGGCATGTGGCGGAGCGACTGCAAGGTGGCCCTGCATTGCCGGAAGGTGCTCATCGACGCCGAGCCCAAGGGACTCTTCCCCGAGTGGCTCCGTTTCCTCCGGGGCGTGGTGGACAGCGCCGATCTTCCTCTCAACGTCTCCCGCGAGACTATGCAGGATAGCGCTCTGGTACAGAAGCTCAATGACGTCCTTACCAAGCGTTTCCTTCGTTTCCTCGGCGAAACCGCCAAAAAGGAGCCAGATTCTTATCTGGAGTTCTGGAAGGAATTCGGCTTGCTCCTCAAGGAGGGCGCTGCCACTGACTTCGACCACCGCGAGCGCATCGCCAAGCTCCTGCGCTTCGAATCCTCCTCCCTTGAACCCGGGCAACTCACGGGACTGGAGGACTACGTCTCACGGATGCCCGAGGAGCAGAAGGAAATCCTCTTCCTTTTCGGACGCAACCGTGACGCCATCGAAGCCGGCCCCTACTTGGAAGCCCTCAAGGCCCGAAAGTTGGAGGTTCTCATCCTCACCGAGCCCGTGGACGAGTACGTCATGCAGGCCCTACGCGAGTTCGACGAAAAGAAAATCCTCTCCGCCGATTCCGAGGAACTGAAGCTCGACAAGCTCGAGGATGAACCTGAGGGCGAAAGCCTCGACAAGAAGGCACTTAAAAAACTCTGCAAGTGGATGGAGGAAACATTGGGTGAGCGCGTCACCGAGGTGGAGGAGGGCGAGCGCCTCATTGACAGCCCGGTCTGCGTGGTGGGCGGTGACGCCATGGGCGGCCCTTCCGCTCGTCGCGTGATGAAGCTTATGCAGGGGGCCGAAGGTGTGAACCTTCCTCCCGCCGCCGTCAAGCTCCAGCTCAACCCGCGTCACGCCATAGTCCGTGGCCTGGCCACCTTGCGGGAAGCTAACGAGGACACCGCCTCGCTCGTCGCCAATCAACTCTTGGACAACGCCCTCGCCTCCGCCGACCTGCTGGAAGATCCCCGCGAAATGATAGCCCGCAACTTCCAAGCCTTGGAAAAGCTGACAGCGGAGTAGGGCCGGTAGGTGAAAGCTCCACCTAGCGCATTATTTAGCATTCGGACTCTGGCGCTAAACAAAGAGCGGTAATAACCCCGATAAATCCGAAAATTAGTTTTCGGCGATTCCCTGCGATGTTGACTCTCTTTACTTTTTCGGGGCTTCCACCGTTACTGTGATCTTTTCGGAAACCACTGGCGGGTTGTGTGGTATGTGGGCAAAGTCCGCGAAAACCAGTTGAAGAGTATGCTTGCCGGGTTTGAGTTCTAGGATGACTTCTGTTTGGCCCGCACCGAAGTGCTTGAGCTTGTCGGAGGCGGCGAGGGGTTGGTCCATCGGGGGGAGTTTTTCCATGTCGACTAGCAAGTGGTGGTGACCGGTGTTGGGGGGTGACTTGCCTTCGGGAGTTACGATTCCTGCCGGGCATACTCCCATACCCTTCAGGCCGAAGAGAACCTTGAACTTGGGCTTCACCGTCTTGCCGTCTTTGGGCGTGATGATGTAAGCTCTGGCTCCTTTCGGGGAAGGCGTGCGTGGAAGCTTGCCGGCATCATGCTTGCCCGCCTCATGCTTGGCGAAGGCTGAGCAGGCGATGGCGGTGGACGCGACAAACGGGAACAGAATTCGAGTAATTTTCATAACGTGGTTGGGTGGTTGGTGAAGGTGATAGATGGTGTTCAGCAAGAACCCTTTTTTGATTCACGACAAGAAGGAACCGGGCGGCGAAGCTGTTTTTTCTGCAGGTGGAATTCCCGCCAAATCAGGTTGCGCTTCCGCTGCATCCGGCCAAGTTCCGGGCCTTGGCTTTTTTCATGATTAGATTCCTTTCCGTTTTGCTGTTGCTTCGTTCCTTGGCGTTTGCCGCCGATGGGGCGGACGCTAAGCCGAACGTACTTTTCATCATGGCGGACGATCTCGGCTGGTCCGATCTCGCCTGCCAGGGTAACTCACTGTTGGACACGCCCCGGCTGGACGATTTGGCCGCTCAAGGAATGCGCTTCACGGACGCCTATGCCGCCGCTCCCGTTTGCTCGCCTACTCGTTGTGCTGTCCTCACTGGACAGGCGCCCGCCCGTATCGGACTGACCACGCAC
>CAXGVD010000227.1:0-5010 GCA_964012695.1 uncultured Opitutia bacterium | reverse complement strand
CGGGTGAGGGCGGGGCGGTTTTTCCCGCTAGGATCCCGTGGGCGAGGCCGACTATTCCGCTGTCCTCCTTTTGGCGGAAGGTGACTTCCAGGCGGGTGACGGGGATCAGGCTCGATTCGGACAAGTCCTTGAGCACGTTGCCCGCGCCCACGGAGGGAAGCTGATCAGCGTCGCCGACGAGGAGGAGATGGGCGTGGGCGGGGACGGCCCGGAGGAGGGCGGAGGCGAGGCGGGCGTCCAGCATACTGGCCTCGTCCATGACGACGAAGTCCGTGGGCAGGGGCTTCCTTTCATTGTGGACGAAGCCGCCTTCGGAGGGCTCGAACTTGAGGAGCCGGTGAACGGTTTGGGAGAAGTGGGAGGCGGACTCGGCCATGCGGCGGGAGGCCCGGCCTGTGGGGGCGGCGAGGTGAATTCTGACCTTCTTGGCCTTGAGGATGGCGACGAGGGCGCGCAGAATCGTTGTCTTGCCCGTCCCAGGGCCACCGGTGAGGATGGATATTTTGGAGGAAAGAGCGGAGCGCAAGCCTGCCTTTTGTGCCTCGGCGAAGGCGAAGCCAGCTTTCTCCTGGGCCCATTCAACTGCTTTGTCCACGAGGATCGGTGGCAGTCCCGAGGGTGCGCGGAGGAGGCGGGAGAGGGATTGGGCGGCGTATTGCTCGGCTCGAGCGAGCGGTGGGGTTTGGAAGAGGCTGGGTTCGGTTTCGACGAGTTCGGTTTGAGATTTCAGGACGTCCAGCCTCGCAGCGACTTCGTCTGGGCGGGCTTCGAGAATGGCGGCGGCCTTGTCCTGTAGGCCTTCGCGTTCGGCGCAGGTATGGCCTTCGCCCTCGATTTCGTCCATGGCGTGGAGGATGCCGGCGTCGAGGCGTTTGGGGCCGTTGGTGGCGAGCCCAAGGTTGAGGGCGATTTTATCCGCCGTCTTGAAGCCGATTCCCTTGACGTCCCGAATGATGCGGTAGGGGTCGGTTTGGAGAATGGTTTGGGCTTCGTTGCCGTACTTGCGGACTAGGCGGAGGCAGAGGGAGTCGGTGACGCCGTAGGTCTGCAGAAACATCATGACCTCTCGCACGGCCTTTTGCTCCTCCCAGGCGGACTTGATGCGCTTGGCCCGTTTGGCTCCTATGCCCGGGACCTCCTTAAGTCGGGCAGATTCCTCGGAGATTACCCGGAGTGTGTCGGCTCCGAAGTGGACAACGATTTTCTCGGCGTAGGTTTTGCCAATGCCGTGGACAAGTCCACTTCCGAGGTACTTGCGTATGCCGTAAGCGGAGGCGGGAAGTTTGGTTTCGCACTTTCTGAAGGCGAACTGGCGCCCGTGCTTTGGATGGCGGGACCAGGAGCCGGTGAGTTTGAGGGTTTCGCCACAACTGACCTTGGGGGCCTTGCCTACGGCGGTGACCTCCTCCTTGCCGTCCGCCCCGCAGCGGATTTTGCCCACGAGGTGACCGTTTTCCTCGTTGTAGAAGGTTATGCGTTCGAGGACTCCGGTGAGGGTCTCACTGGAAGCGTTGGGATGGTGCGGCGGCAAGGTCAGGAGTCGTCGGAGGAGTTGGCGGTGTGGGCGCGGATGGCGTACCAATCGATGTGTCGAGTGAGGTACATAGCCGCCGCCAACGCTCCGAACAAGCCGAGACTTCCCATGAGGAGGGCGTAACTTTCTAATTGCAGGGTGACGTAAAGGTAGCCGTAGAGAATTATGAGGACGGAGGCCACCGTGGCGCCGAGCCGAGCACTCTCCAAGATGGTTTTGGCGTATCCGCCCACGAGGATGACGATGCCGGCGGTGGACAGTCCGTAGGCGGCGTCGAAGCCGACGTGCTCGGAGAGGGAGAGTAGGAGGAGGTAGAAGACGAGAATGGAGAAGCCAACGAAGAGGTACTGAATCGGATGGACGCGGAGCTTACGGACGATTTCCGAGAAGAAGAAGGCGGCGAAGGCGAAGGCAAGGAAGAGAATGGCGTACTTGGCCATGCGCTCGGTTTTTTGGTAGACGTCCGTGGGGAGGTGGAAGCGAAGCCCGAAGGCGGCGTCGCCGAGAGCGTTGTTCGGTGCGGCAAAGCCGGGGGCGTGCTCGGGGTTGTGCTTGTGTAGCTGTGGATGCGCTCGGTGGTCGTGTTCGTTGCTCGCAGGGGCGTCGCCTACCCAGCTTCGGGGAATGGGGCGGTTGAGGTGGAGGACCTTCCAGTTGGCACTGAAGCCTTGCTCGGAAATTTCGGCTTGGGGAAGGAAGGCACCGTCGAAGCTGGGGTTTGGCCAGTCGGAGGAAACTTGGGCGGTAGTGACCTGCCCGATGGGGGAGAAGGCAAGAGATGAGCTACCTGCTAGGCGGAGGGTGATGGAGAAGGGTAGGGTTTCGTTTGAGTCGGTCAGGTCCACCGTCGCCATAATCCCCGAGTTCACGACCTTTTGAGCGGGGAGGCCTGGGAAGGGGGTGAGGTCTTCCTGCCCAAAGTTGATGGATATGGGGTCGCGGAGACCACGGGTGTCGGGTATCCCGATGACGAGGGAAGCCTTGTCAGTAAGGATGAGGTCTTCGTGAATACCGGTGGCGGACCAGTCGATGGAAGCGAAGCGGCCCTCCAGGCGGACGTCGGTTTCATAGACCACGCTTTCGAAAATGCCTCGGTGACGGGTTTCCGTGCCGACGGAAGCGTTGACGTCCAGAACTTCGGGAAGGAAGTGAAGGTAGTCGGTTTCCGTACGGGAAATGGATTCGCCTAGGTTGTTCTTGGTGATGACTGTTCTCTCGAAAGGCACAACGAGGATAGGCCCGATGACGGCTTGATCCATGCCCCACTTGGCGCTGATTTCCCGCACTACGTCCTCCCTGCGTTCCTCCCGTTCGTTGATAATGTTGAAGAGAGGAATGGAGAGCAGAAGCAGGCAGCCAACGAGCAGGGCGATGACGAACAGCTTGAATGTGATCGAAACGCGAATGGGGGGGAGCGAAGCCCGAAGCGTAGATGAAGGTGGAGGCTGAGGCGATGAGGTATCCATTGGAGTGAGGGTCAGAAGGGCGTTAGTGGTGCTCTAACATTTCGACGAAGCTCGGCTTGCGTTCGTTCAAAAGGGGCAGCCCCGAGGTCGAACCCGTAGCACTGAGCACATCCCCGTCATTTAAGCCCGCGTGCGATTGAAGGCGGAAACGAGGGCGAGCAAACCGCTTCTTTCAATACTGGAGTCGATGCCGCAGCCGTAGGCCACTCGTCCGATCGAGGTATTGAGGCGGACGTAGGCGGCGGACTCGGTGGCGGAACCGCTTCCGATGGAGTGTTGGCGGTAGTCGGTGAGGGTAAAGTCCTTGAGTCCGGCCGATTCCAGAGCGTGGACGAAGGCGTTGATGGGGCCGTTGCCTTGTCCCTCGATGGTTCGGGCTTCTCCCGCGTACTCGATGGAGGCGGTACAGGACACCAGGTCCGCCTCGCCCTCCACCTTGCCTGTCTCGTAGCCAATCAGGCGCAGGGGGGAATGATTTTCGAGAAACTCCCGCTTGAAGACTTGGTAGATTTCGTCGGCGGCGAGTTCCCGCGATTCGGAGTCCGCCTTGTCGTTAACGAGGAGGCCGATTTCCGGGTGCATGGGCTTGGGCGGGTCGATGCCGAACTCGCGGGAAAGCACATAGGCCACGCCGCCCTTGCCGCTCTGGCTGTTTATCCGGATGATGGCCTCGTAAGAACGACCGAGGTCCCGGGGGTCGATGGACAGGTACGGGACGGCCCACGGGGTTTCGTCGAAATCACCAAGCTTTTCGCGCAGGTCCATGCCTTTCTTGATGGCGTCCTGATGGGAGCCGGAAAAAGCGGTGAAGACAAGGTCTCCGCCGTAAGGGTGGCGCTCGTGCACGGTCATCCCCGTGGTTCGTTCGTAGGTCGCCCGGATGGTTTCGAGGTCGGAAAAGTCTAGTCCTGGGTGCAGGCCTTGGGAGTACATGTTAAGGGCCACGGTGACGACATCTAGATTGCCCGTACGCTCGCCGTTGCCGAACAAAGTGCCCTCCACTCGGTCGGCCCCCGCCAGTAAGCCCAGTTCGGTAGCGGCCGTTCCCGTACCCCGGTCGTTGTGGGTGTGTAGGCTGATGCGGACCTTGTTCCGTTCCTTGAGATTGCGGCGAAACCACTCGATTTGGTCCGCGTGCACGTTCGGAGTGAACAGCTCCACGGTGGCGGGTAGGTTCAGGATGATGGGAGCTTCTACGGTCGGCTCCCACACCTCCATGACCGCCTCGCAAACCTCCAGAGAGTACTCCACTTCCGTGTCGGAAAAGCTTTCGGGAGAATATTCGAGCAGGACCTCCGTTTCCTCCAACTCCGGCAGCAGCTCCTTCACCAGCTTCACACCGTCCACTGCGATTTGCTTGATTTGCTCCTTGCTCTTGTCGAAGGTAACCCGACGCTGGAGCGGCGAAGTCGAGTTGTAGACGTGCACGATGGCCTTCTCCGCCCCCTTCAGGCTATCGAAGGTACGGCGAATGAGGTGCTCCCTGGCCTGCGTCAGCACTTGCAGGGCTACACCCTCCGGTACGCGCTTCTCCTCGATGAGCCGTCGGGCGAAGTCGAACTCGGTCTGGGCGGCGGAAGGAAAGCCCACCTCGATTTCCTTGAATCCGATGCGAGTCAACAACTCGAACAACTCCAGTTTCTGCTCCACGTCCATCGGGATGGGGAGTGCCTGGTTGCCGTCCCGCAAGTCCACGCTGCACCAATCCGGGGCACGGTCGATGACCCGCGAAGGCCATTCGCGGTCGGGGAGTTCGATTGTTCCCCAAGGTCGGTATTTCGTTATGGGCGGCGTCTGCATCGGAACGCCGCTTTCAATACCGCAAAACGATACCGAAGAAAAGGGGAAAGGCCTTAATGCAAATGGGCGTTGCCCGATTTTGCCTGACGTTTATGTTACTTTCCATTGATGAACGAGGATACAGCCACCGAGGGAAGCAGCTTGGCCGGACGTTGCGTGGTCTTGGGTGTTACGGGCTCGATTGCGGCCTACAAAGCCGCGGACCTCACC
>CAXGVD010000226.1:0-5021 GCA_964012695.1 uncultured Opitutia bacterium | reverse complement strand
GGATTGGTATGATTCCGATTATTACGAACAAGCCTCCGCCAAGCGCGATCCCTTGGGCCCTGCATCGGGCTCGTACCGGGTCCTACGCGGTGGCTCCTGGTACAGCACCGGGTCGCTCTTGCGCTCCGCGCGGCGCTACCACGGCACGCCCGGCTCCCGCTTCAACACCCTTGGCTTCCGTCTCAGTTTCTCGGCTCATGGCAAGGCGCAGTGAAACGGAGGGCGCCGGAGGGCGGGGCGGAGCCCGCCCGAAGAGCGACCGGAGAGGAATGGAGCGCAGGGGCTTCGACTTCCGTTTTTGGCTTGCGCGCAAGCCAAAAACGGTCGCGACTTGTTCACAGGGGAGCGTTGAGTTGAAGGCATGAGCGGCCCCACCCACAAGTACCGTTTCTTCCGCATTCCTGCTTACGGGGACGCGGAGTTGGAAGCGGAACTGAGACTCCCCCGCCTTTCTCATGGACTGCCTGCTGCGCCCCGCTGCGCGGCTCCCCGGCGGGAATGACGAATGTGGAAACACCCAATTACGTAAGAAGCCCCAAGACCGCATTCCGAAATCCGGAAAGCCCGGGGCGCGAAGGTATGCCTCGCCCGTCTTTTTCACGGAAGCTCAACGTTTCCACGAAGACTTGATTACTCAAGCCATCGGAGGTTCCGAAACTCGGGAGCCTTCCCTTTCCATTGGCCTCCCAAACGGCGGGGCTTCGCTTTGGAACTACGAGATGGTCTTAGGTTGTCACTCACATCCAAGCGCAACTGTTTGCCCCCGCTAAAACTTGGCAAAGGCTTTAATTCAGCATCTTTAAAATCATTAGCCGAAAGCTGAAATACCTTCCATTCGTTCTTACCCGGCAAGGCAACCTCAGTCGCATATCCGTCTATTCCCACGACCAACTGGTTGGGCCTTTCAGAACGCCCTTCAAGAACCATCTTCGCACCCTCCGGAGCAGACCAAGTTGAATCATAAAGCTTGTTCGTCCTGATTCCCCACTTCTCTATCTTGTAAGAGAACCATTCTTTTCTCCATGAACCCTTGAAATCTTCGATCAGAAAGCTTGGCTTAAGGGTGGTAACAGTCCGTGCTTTCTTGAGCTGAGAAACGGAGACGGTTTTCATGAGGGAGGATAAGTTGAAGGAATTCGCCGTGTATTCGCCATAATAATAGCCCGCACCCGATATCGGCTTATCGAGCTGGTATCTTACGTTTGCAAAGACCCAGAGTGGTTTGTCCACAGAGGACAAATGAAGATGGACGGCAGGCTTAGCCTTACCCATCGGTATTGGTTCATGCCGCCAGAAACGATGTTTGGTGTTCTCCATATCCACTTTCCCGCCATCCATCTGGCCATGCTGTGTGTAGAAGACGTCGATGAACTCAATCTTCTTGGTCTCATCGACCGAGAGCGTGACCGCGGGGGGCTTGCCAGGAGAAAGAACGAGATCGAGTTCCGGGGTTTTCGGGAACTCAAATTTTCCCTTCAGGTGTTGATCGAACCACAGCTGGGTCGCCACCTCGTAGGGAGGGGTGTCCTGATGGTTTGCATGCGGAGAACAAGTCACTCGCCAGTCCTTGGACTTGGTTTCTCTTACCGAGGTTTCCAAATCGTCGATCCGTCCATGGAAGTCGTTGGAGGGACTAAGGAAAATGATCGGACAAGTGATTTTTTTGAGGCTCGGAGGATCGCTCACCGTCTTGAGGTGAAGGGGATATTTTGAATATCGGTCACTAATTCCCCCACAGGACGGAGCCGCCGCTTTGACGCGCTTGTCCGAGCCAGCTGTAAGAACGGTCAGTTTGCCGCCCATAGAATGGCCGTATACTCCAAGCTTGTCACCATCGACTTGGGGTTGACGCTCGAGAAAGGTGAGGGCCCGACGGGCACCGAGGGCCACGAGAAACCATGAATTATTCCTCGGCGACTCCACGGGATCGAGTGTCCAATTGGCAACCGGAATCGAGGGAAAGGCATCTTTGCCATTTCGGCTAGGGGCATGATAAGCATCCAAGGCACCCCAATCCGTCGTCAATTTATATTTTGGATCATCGGTCTTACCGTCCCAGAAAAGCTTTACTCCATCTGGCCTTATCGTATAGCCGGGGGCCGAAATACGACCGGCCCAGGAAATGGAAATAGATGCATATCCGCGCCTGGCATTGGTCAGTGGCGCCCGGTAGTCGGCATACTGTCCTCCCCCATGAATTTGTACGAGTCCGGGCAAGTCCTTGGCTCCTTTTGGGTATCCGAACACTGCTGCCATCATGGCCTTCTTACCCTTGAAGACTCCGATTCGGTAACGCAGTACCTTGAGAACTATTCCGTCTTCCTCCCATTCCTTTAGGATTTCAATGTCCAAAGGTTCTGCCAACGGGTTAAAACCAGCCCACATCCCTTCATGCGATTGAGGAGCCTTGCGGTCCTTCAAAACTGGCAGAGTATCGGGCAATGCCCATGCTCCGAACGGTCGCAAGAAAAAGGCGATGATAAAAGAAAGACACAGTAGATGTCGCAAATTCATAAAATAAATTGTAAGAATCGCTTTGGTAAATGCTCAGTAAGAAAGCTTCAACCCATCACAAACTTGATCCGAACAGAAAATAGTTTGCCGAAAGAGGTGATCAAATAATTTTCAGCAATCTTGATGAAACGCTGATCTGCTTTCGAACTCTTGGGAGCGAACAAAGTTCCGTTTGGCAGTCTGCATTCCTGAATAATCTGTATTCCGCTCTTCAACTTGTCAATTGACACTCCTCGACCTCGGCTTCGCCTTTTGAATAATCCTTGCTCTTCCTCAAGGAGGTAAGGGCTCCGGGGAAATAAACATCCGGGTATGGGGAGACCCTTTTGCAAACGGAAAGGAATTTCCTTTATCCGTTCCCCGCCGGATTGGATTGCAGGGCTACACTATTCGAATCGCGGAATAGCCATCAAGGAATGGCCAGATTCCAAGGACGAAGGCATAGAATTGGCCACCATTGCCGGAGGCGGTGTTGTCGGCGTGCTCAATTTTCTTCCGAAAAGATGTTAATTCTTGGTCACGATGGCGTAGTAGGCCCCGAGTTGCCCGTTGGAAACGTGGAAGTAGGGGGAGAGTTGATGGGTGCCCTTGGTGAGGGTGGTGGTGAAGGTGACGACGGCGGCGTCGCCCTCTACGGGTTTGGTGGCGATTTCCTTCCCGTTGATGCGCAGGGTGGCCTTGGTTGCTCCGACGCCGGCGCCTTCTACGGCCCGAAACGCCTTGGAGGCACCGGGCACGTCCTTACCGGGGGGGAGGACTGCGTTGATGGGCTTGTCCGCCTCAGCGGGCCAGCGGCGGAGGGCGATTTCGTAGTTGCTCGCGGTCAACACCTTCACTGCCCAGTGGCCGCTGTGGACGAGCTTGCCCTTCTTGCCCGGGCCGCGGCGAATATGGCCTTGGTTCCACGGCGTGTAGGCTTCCTGAATCCAGTCGTGGGAGGTCATGCTGACGACGGGGTGGTCGGGGTGGCCTAGGTGAATTTCGGTGGTTTCGGAGAAGGTGGGCTCCAGCTCCGCCCACCACCTGTCGTAGAAGGCTCGCATCTTAGCGACTCGCTGGGGGTTTTCCTTGGCCAAGTCCTTCTCTTGGCCGGGGTCCTTGTCGATAGCGTAAAGTTCGGTCCCGTTCACGAGACGCCAGCCTTGGGACATGACGGATGACTTGCGCCACTTGATGGGGTCGCGGACGCGCTGGGAGTCGGTTACGAGGAAGCGGTCGGGCCACTGGGGCTTGGAGTCCGGCTTGAGGAGGCTTGCGATGGAAATGCCGTCGAACTTGTAGCCCTTGGGCTTGGCCGAGTCCGTGAGTTCCAGCAAGGTGGGGGCCACGTCCACGGCGTGGCAAAGCGTCTTAACGACGTGCTTCTCGTCCATGCCGCCTCCGGGCCAGTGGAGGAAGAAGGGGACGCGGTGGCCGCCGTCGTACTCGCTCCCCTTCTGTCCGCGCATGCCCGCGTTGAAGATTTGGCGGCCGCTGGCGGTGCCGTTGTCGGTGGTGAAGATGAAGATGGTGTCGTCGTGAACGCCCAGTTCCTTAAGCAGGGCTCGGGTCTTACCGACGTTGTCGTCGATGTTCGTAATCATGCCGAAGAAAGAGGCGATTCTGCCCGACTGACCTTTGTACATGTCTAGGTACTTCTGCGGGCAATGGAAGGGGCCGTGGGGCGCGTTGGTGCAGACGTAGGCGAAGAAGGGCTTCTTCTCCTTGACGCTCTTGCGGATGAACTTGTTGGCCTGGTTGAAGAAGACGTCGGTGCAGAAGCCCTTTGCCTTCACGATTTTTCCGTTGTGGAAGTAGCCACCGCCGAAATAGGCGTTGTCCCAGACGTCCGGGGTTTGTCCCACGCCGCCGCCGCCGTGCCGGTACACCTCGGTGAAGCCGCGGTCCTCGGGTCGGTAGGGATAGTTGTCTCCCATGTGCCACTTGCCGAACATGCCCGTTGCGTAGCCGGCGTCCTTGAGCATTTGGCCGATGGTGCCTTCGTTAGCCCGGAGCATGGAGCGGCCCATGATGGTGTGCCAGACGCCCGTTCGGTTGGTCCAGTGTCCGGAAATCAGGGCGGCCCGGGTGGGGGAGCAGGTGGGGGCCACATGGTAGTCGTCCAGCCATACGGATTCGTTCGCCAGCTTGTCCGTGTGAGGCGTTTTTATTACGGGGTTGCCTGTGCAACCGAGGTCGCCGTAGCCTTGGTCGTCGGTGATGACGAGCACCACGTTCGGCTTTTTGGCGAAGAGCACGGTGCTTCCTAGGCATGCGAGGAATAAGGCGGTGAATCGGTAGGCGTTGATTTTCATGAGTGGGAGCGGGTCGGGCGTTTTGGGTTCAGAATGGGAAAGATTACGGCAGGAGTGGGCCTGAAAGCTCGGGCACGAAGCCCTCTTACGTCGGAAAAGGTGCGGCGCGTCTATTTCGTTTTCCGTTTCCCGCCCGGCTTTTTCTCAGGGCGTTCGAGTTTTTTGGCGGGCGGCTCGGGCTTCTTCGGTTTGGCGGAAACGTTTGGGAGCCAC
>CAXGVD010000225.1:0-5030 GCA_964012695.1 uncultured Opitutia bacterium | reverse complement strand
GTTTGGTTCGCGGCGGAGTCCGTAGAAAGGAGCGGCTAGCAGGTCGGCGTCGGCCACAACTATAACTTGAAGATCATTGGTGAAGTTACCATCGTTGACTTTGCCCGTGATGGCGGCAGCTGTTACGTATGGGACGCCAATGCCGTCGTAGGTGGTGCGGTCGGGGTTGAATCTTCGGGGTCCCATAAAGCCGCCTGACCAAAAATCATCCAGACTGGTGGCGCCCGTGTCTTCGTAACCGGAGGTCTTGAGCAGAGGAGTAAAGCTAAGGTTTTTTAGGCCGGCGTCGAATAGGGAACCCGAGCAGGTGAGGAGCACGTTGCGGACCGCTTTCGATGTTGGGTGACCTTCTTCTTCTCCTTGGACGTAAATGAACTCGTCCGGGAAGTTTTCACCTCCTTTATCGATTTTCGGAAAAGGATTGTATGGATCACGGAGTATGCGCTTCTCCAAGCCCTTGAGTTGGGTGTCAACATCATTCACGAGTTGCTCCACGTATCGGCGAAGACGATGATCGTAGGTGAGGCCGGCGTCTTCGTCCCTTACGGTTTTACGTAGTGCTTCAAGGTCCACCTCGAAGTCGCTTTCCGTGAGGCTTGAGCCGGCATTCAACTTGTCCAGAGAGGCCCTAATCTTGCTTTTGGTTTCGTTGAGCTTTCCAAAGAAGGCGGCGACGGGAGGAAACGTGCGAGCGCCGGCAAGCGTTTCGGTTGCGATACTTTCCATCTTCTCCAATTCGGACAGAGATGCTTTGAGGCGGTCTGTAGGGTTGGCGTTGAACTGAACGCCAATTAACTTCCAAAGTTGAGACAGATCTCCCTTGGAGGGAGGTGTGGGGGGAGGTTGACCGGGGCCGCCTGGCTGCTGACTGCGGCGTGGTTCGTAGGTGCCCGTAAAGCTGTTGTTAATTAGTGGAAGGGGATCTTCGAAGATGGCGGTGGGCACGCCGGCTCGGATTGCGGAAAGGAGAAAGTCCAGCTTGGCGTCATCCAAGGTGGAAGGTTGTACGACAAGTAGGGAGTCGAATTCGCCTTTTACGGGAGGGGCTCCTTCCATGTCAACAGACTCGACTTCGTATTGCTTGCGTAGTTCCAGAATGAAGTCCCAGGGATCTTGCCCGCCCCCCATTGGCATAATGCCCGTGGGGTCCATCATTGGTCCGCGTCCCATCATGGGTGCGTCCGTGGTGATTACGCCGATTTTCTTCTTTTTGACCGGAGCGCCTACGGAAACGAGGTTTCGCATGATCTCATACTCTACGGGAAGGCCCTTGTAGAGGAAGTCCAAGGTTTTCTTGCCGTTGGGGCCCTTGAACACGAGGCCCATGTAGAGGTCTTTGTCCCAGACTTTTCCGCGTCCATTTTCCTCAACCCAGAGACCTTCACGGTTTTTGTTTTGTACCCCTTCTTCCTCGGCCGTTGTTGCTATGGGGTCAGTGCTTTCGAATTCATAGAAATTCACCCGGATTTTGTCGCTCGCTTCGTTTTCCATTTCCTTGAGGAGGGAAACGAGGTTGGCGCGCACTTGAACGTACTCCTCGGGAAAATCCTCGGCGGGACTGACGTAGGCGTCAACAATTACGGTGCCATTTACGTCATTTAGAAGGTTCAGGCTGCCTTCAGAGAGTTTGGAGAGGCCCTCGAAGGTGCTGTCGAGACGAACGACGTCGTGGTTGCGGAAGAACGACGTGGCAGAGAATCCGATGATGATGGCCGCCAGTGTGCGGGCAGCATAATGGGAGATACGAGTAGAGCTGTTTTGGCTACCCATCCAGTTGCGGCGTCCGATGAGGATTGCGCAGAGATAAAGCATGGCTGCGGCGAGAGAGAGAAAGAACGCCACTCCCGAAAGGCTGATTACGCCCCGGGCAAAATCCTTAAAGTTCTCAGTAATGCCCCAATTCCACTCTGTAAGTAGGGCGAAAGGCGCGTTGAAGGCAACCCCGAGAACGAAGGCTACTGTAAGGTTGGCGGTAAGGAAGGAGGCAACCATGCCAATGGCAAGCATGGCCAAACCAATGAACCAAAAGCCCGTGTAGTTGGCGAAGAGCAGACCCAGGTCCGGATTGCCGAGCTGATATAGCACAAGAGAATTGGCGACTAGGGATACGACCAGTGAAGCCGAGAAAATGGCAACGGCTCCAAGGTATTTGCCGATGACCACGTCCAAGTCACTGCCCGGAAGAGTGAGGAGAAGCTCGTCCGTACCTTGCCGGCGTTCGTCCGCCCAAATGCTCATTGTAATGGCGGGAATGAAGCCCAACAGAATGTGAGGCAGGAAAGAGTTGAGTTGGTCTAGATTGGCGTTGTTGGCGTTAAAGAATTCTTGCGGCCAAAAGGCGGCGAGCCCGCTGGCGAGAAGAAAGGCGCAGATAAATACGTATCCGGCCGGGCTACCGAAATAGGAGGCCAAGTTGCGTTTGAAGACGGCAAGGACGGCATTTTTGTTCATGGCTGGTTAATTCGTCGATGAATTGAAAGGAAGGATTGGATGGATGGGGTGGGGGATTCAGGCTGCGCTTTTGGTTTGGCTGTTAAACCATTGGTCAAGCGAAGTTTCGTTCTTTAGGTCTTCCGGAGTTCCTTGAAAAACGAGGCGACCTTGGTTGATGAGGAGAACGCGGTCCGCCACTTCCGGTACTTCTTGGAGAATGTGGGTGGAAAGTAGTATGGTTTTGCCGAGTCCCTTGATGGTCTTGCGGACTTCAAGAACTTGGTTGGGGTCGAGGCCGGCAGTGGGCTCATCCATGACGAGAACGTCGGGTTCATGCAACAAGACATTAGCCATGCCTACTCGCTGGCGGTAACCTCTTGAGAGCTTGCCGATGGGTTTGTTAACGACGGTTGAGAGAGCGCACTGGTCTACGACGGCCTCAATGCGATCTTTCTTTCGACCAATTTCTAGGCCTCTGGCATCTCCGAAAAAATTGAGCAGAGACAAGGGGGTCATCTCTTCGTACAGGGGTCCATTCTCTGGGAGGTAGCCGATGCGGTTTGCTACCTCAGCACGGTTTTCGGCAACTTCGACGCCACATATGCGGGCGCTGCCCGAGGAGGGAGCGAGGTAACCGGTGAGCATTTTCATGGTCGTGCTCTTGCCTGCTCCGTTTGGCCCGAGAAAGGCGACTACCTCGCCTTCCGCGATGCTGAAAGATAGATCTTCCACGGCTATGAATTCACCGTAGTACTTGCTGAGGTTCTCCGCCTCGATCATTGGGCGGTCGGAATTCTGGGTGTTGGACATGGTAGGTGTGTTCTGGTTAAAAAGAGGGTTAATGCGTAGAGGCTGGTATTGCGGACTCCAAAGGCTCAGATGGAGGGGCGGAAGGCGATATTAGGCTTGGGGGGTGTAAACCCGATTCCAAGTGCTTGTGGAATGAAGCCGGAGTTGTTTACTGAATGAGGGTGTTCCCGCATGACTGGCAAAATGCAATGTTTCTATTGCCCCTCGGGGGCGACGTGAAGCTTGGATTTTGTGCGAAAAACCTTCAAAAAAAATATTTCAGGCCGCCGCGGGCAAGAGAAAAGTTTTGCCAATTTGCGAAAAACCAGCTTGTCTATGGTCGTAGTTACTGTCCAAGTTGACTCCAAGAGGTTAACGTGAACCTGCCCGGACTTACCACTGCGGTCTTCCGCCCGATACTCGCTCTCGTGGGCATTTTCGTCCTGTGTTCGTTTCTTAGCGTTTTTGCGAAGCCGGAGACGCTCGACTTGATGATGGAGGAGCCTGTTCGTGACTACGAGATTGACGGCTTGGCCGTAACGTCAGCCAACCCGGCGCCCGCTCCTCTCTTCTTTCCAGTTCCCAGTCGCCCCTTTCGTCTTGTGGACGCCGGAGACCCCAGTTTTCTCACCTTGGGTGACTTGATCGCCAACCCGGTGCTGGCCCCGTCCCCTCCTCCTCGTACGGAACTGAATGTATTTGGGCTCGCGGTCAAGCATCAGGACTCTGCCGCTTCTGCGCCCGCCGCCACTCCCCGCGAATTGGAACTTGAGGATCGGGTGCGGGCCTTGGAGAAGGAATTGTTCGGGTTGACCAAACGCAAGGAGTCCGCCGGAGACGACAAGCTTGAGGACTTCCTGCACAGAGAGGAAGTGGATCTTGCCGAACAAGCGAACCAGTTGCTCCAACTTTTGCAGGAAAAGAACCGTTTGGCCGAGCGGGGAAGCGAAGATGCGAGCGTGGCGGACGTGATCGTGCCCGCTCCCGAAAGCAAGCCCCTGCCTGTCGAACTGCGGGGGTCCGCATTTGGCGCCACCTTCCTTCCACCTCCGGCTCCTACTCCCGAAGCGCTGCCTGTCCTCTCCGAACTTGGTTTTCAATCCCCTGCTACGCCTGTCTCCCCCGCAGGCTCCATCCTCAAGCTGAAGGCCAGCGTTCCCTTGCCCGACGGCGGCGTTCGTCCCGCACAAGCTTCCGAGGTCTATGTAACGACCAAGAACGTGGCGGAGTTGCTGAGCGAGCTGGATTTGGAGGACGCCGTGGCGGGCGAGGTCTCATCCCTGGTCGAGATTTGGGGTGCGGCGGAGAAGGACCGTCGGGCCCATCCAAAGGTCGCTCTGGACGTGAAGTCCATCCTGCTCAAGGCCAAGGTACGTCGTACTCGAACGGACCCCTACGGCAAAGCCGCCGTGGCGGGACTTTCACCCGATGAAAAGTACTACCTCATTGGCGTGGACAAGGATGTGGAGACCCAGGTCGTCACCATCTGGTCTAAGGAAGTGAAAGTGACTCCGGGCGAAAACGAGGTGGAACTGACTGCCCGAGACGTCATTTTTAATAAGTAGTCCGGGCTTTCCGCGAACCCTTTCCCGCAAAAGGCTCGCCATTCTTCGGCGTGACGCTTTACTACTCCGTCCTTCCCATGAGCAATCTGAACGAAAACCTTCTCCAACAAGCAGCCACGCAGGCTCGGGGCCTCGCCATCGACGCCGTACACGCATGCAGTTCCGGGCACCTCGGACTGCCCCTCGGAGCCGCCGAGATCGGAGCTGTTCTCTACGGGAGCGAGCTTCGGCACGACCCCGCCG
>CAXGVD010000224.1:0-5031 GCA_964012695.1 uncultured Opitutia bacterium | reverse complement strand
CACGGCGTTCTCCAGACCGTCGGGGGCCACCTCGATGGTGAGGTAGCGCCAGTCCAGTCCGTGGTGCCGGTAAGCGGCCTCCACCATGGCTTGCGTGGGGTTCTCCGCAATCGGTTGTCCGAAGGCGGCGGTCAATTCCTGCTTGAAGTTTAGTTCTTGGCTCATTTCAACTTAGTTTGTTTTCCAAAGTTTCTAAGAAACCCGAACCGGCAAGGATAATTGTCACCATGAAAAACCTGCTTTCCCTCCTCGCGGCGGTCATCGCCCTATCCTTTTTAGTGAACTGCGGCGGCGGCGGGAGCTCCGGCGGGGACTACAACGGCACGGCTTCGGGCGAGAGCAAGGGGGTGATTGGCTACACCTCCAAGGACTTGTCCAACCCCTTCTTTAACATCATCGGAGACACCCTCAAAAAAGAGGCGGCCAAACACGGCTACGAGGTCATCGTGGTGGATGGCGGCGACCGGGCGGAAAAGCAGGACCGCGACATCGACGACTTCATCACCCGCAAGGTGAAGGCCATTGTGGTCAGCCCGTGTCAGAGCGAACCCGTAGGGGCCTCCATCCGCAAGGCCAACGCGGCGGGCATACCCGTGTTCACGGTGGATTTGGCCTGTACGGACAAGACGGCGGAAGTCGTCAGTCATGTTGAGACGGACAACTACGGGGGCGGCAAGCTGGCCGGCCAAGCCATGATTGAAGCCTTGGGTGAGAGCGGGGGCAAGGTGCTGGTGCTTCACTTGGAGACGGCGGACTCCTGCGTCCAGCGCGTGGCGGGATTCACGGAGGTCATCAACGCCCACAACGAAGGACGGGAATCCGGCCAAATCATCATCGACGCCATCTCGCCCAGCGGAGGCAACCAACAATTGGGCAAGAAGTCCACCGAAGGCTACCTGCAGGGAAACCAGGATGTTGCCGGCATCTTTGCCATCAACGACCCCGCCGCTCTCGGCGCCTACACCGCCTTAAAGCAGGCGGGCATGGACAGGCAGGTCAAAATCGTCGGCTTCGACGGCGAGAAGGCTGGCAAGCAGGCGATCAAGGAAGGCAAGATTTTCGCCGACCCCGTGCAGTATCCCGACAGGATGGCCGTGCTGACGGTGGAGAACATCTTAAAGTTCTTCGACGGAGAGACTCCCGAGAAGCTCATCAAGATACCCGCCGAGCTTTACTACCAAAAGGACGGCCTGGCTGATCCCGACTTGGACTGAGGAAACTTCGCCGCGTGCAAGCCGCCGATCCCGATACTGCCCCGCTCCTAACCATGCGGGGCATAGACAAGCGCTTTCCCGGCGTGCATGCCCTCAAGGGCGTGGACCTTCATCTTCACGCTGGCGAATGCCTCGCCCTGCTCGGCGAAAACGGCGCGGGCAAAAGTACCCTACTCAAAATGCTTGGCGGGGCCCACCGCCCGGATGGTGGAGCCATCGCCGTGGACGGCGAAGAGCTGGCCATCGACGGCCCCGCCCAAGCCCTGGGCGCCGGCCTTGCCGTCATTTATCAGGAGTTCAACTTGGTGCCCGGCCTCTCCGCCCGCGAAAATGTGTTCCTCGGGCAGGAGGTCTCCCGTATCGGGTTTTTGCCCGCTCGGCGGGAGCGCCGACGAGTCGAGGAATTGTTCGAGCAACTAGGAGCGGAGATCGACCCTGAGGCCCTCTGCTCCCGTCTCACCGTGGCCGACCAGCAACTGGTGGAAATCGCCAAGGCCCTTTCCCGGGACGCTAGGGTCATTGTCATGGACGAGCCCAGTGCCGCACTGTCACCCCGCGAGGTCGAGGGGTTGTTCCAAGTCATCCGCGGCCTCAAGGAAAAAGGTATCGGGGTCATCTACGTCAGCCACCGACTTGATGAAATTTTCGAAATCGCCGACCGCGTGACCATCCTGCGCGACGGGGCCCATGTGGATACGCGTCCCATCGGTGAGCACGACCGCGAGAGCATGATCGAACGCATGGTCGGGCGCAGCCTCGACCAGGAGTTCCCCAAAGAGGCCGCGGAGCGTGGCGACGTTCTTCTGTCCTGTGATGGCCTCTCTCGGGGCGAGAAGGTCAAGGGCGTGAGCTTCGACTTGCGCAGGGGTGAAATCCTCGGGCTTACCGGGCTCGTTGGCTCCGGGCGCACCGAGACCGCTCGCCTGCTTTTCGGAGCGGACTCCATCGACTCCGGAACTATCCGCTTGCGCGGCGAACCTCTCCGCCTCCGTGACCCTCGAGACGCCATCGCCGCGGGTCTCTGCCTCCTTACCGAAGACCGGAAAGGGCAGGGTCTCGTCCTCGGGCAAACCGTGAGGGAAAACTTCGGCCTTCCCAACCTCCGGGCCTTTTCGCGTTTCGGCTTCATCGACAAGGGGTGGGAAACTCGGGCTCTCCAAGCTCACGTCGAGCAACTAAGCGTCAAGCTCACAGGCCCCGAGCAAATCATCGCTACCCTTTCCGGCGGCAACCAGCAGAAGGTGGCTCTTGCCAAGTGGCTCGAACGGGACGCCGAGGTCATCATCTTCGACGAGCCCACCCGGGGCATAGATGTCGGAGCAAAGTATGAAATTTATCGCCTCATGAACCGACTTGCTGCCCGGGGAAAGGCCATCCTCATGATAAGCTCGGAGCTTCCCGAAGTCCTCGGTATGAGTGATCGCATCCTCGTCATGAACGAAGGACACCTTACGGGAGAAGTCACCGACGTCCCCAACGCTACCCAGGAAGACCTCATGCGCCTTGCCACCATCCGCAACTTCGGCCCGTCATGATCAAGTTTCTCCAGTCCAAATGGTTCAACGACTACGGGGCCGTCCTCGTTCTCGCCCTGCTCTTCGGCTACTTCAGTTGGGCCACCTGGGGCGTGATTCACCCTGTCAGCGAAGGCGCCGCCGAGGAAGTAGCCGAAACCATTGTCGAGCAAAAGCCCGGTGCGAGCGTCCTCATTGTGGTGCGGGACAACGACGAGGAAATCAACTTCGCCGACACCCTCAAGACGGAGCTGACCGAGAGCGGCGGCCAAGTCCTCGACATTCTCGTTTACAAACTACCTTCCGACATTTCCCGAAAACTCCGCGTCCTCGGTGATAACAACCAAACCCTGCACTATGTCGCCGCTACCCACGAGGCCTCCTCCAACAATGTCCTGCGCCCTCCTGACGGTGCGGTCAAGGACCACTACCTCAACGGGCTCGCCCGCAAGCATCCCTGTCTCGCAGGAGCCGCCGTCCTCGTTCCCGACAGCTACCAGTGGACCCAGTTCCTCACCCGCAAGAATGTCTTCAATGTCATCAACCACATTTCCTACACCGCCATCATTGCCATCGGGATGACCCTCGTCATCATCACTGCCGGCATAGACCTTTCGGTCGGCAGCCTCATGGCCCTAGCCGCCGTCGTGGTTGCCTGGCTCATCCAAAACTGGGCGGGAGCGGAGCAAGCCGGCCCCTTGCTCACCTTCTTCTGCGCTTGCGGAGCCATCGGTCTGTGCGCCGCCTTTGGCGTCTTTTCCGGCGTCATGGTAACCGCCTTCCGAATACCCGCCTTCATTGTCACCCTTGGGGTCATGATGGTGGCGAGAGGGTGGTCCCACATCGTCTCCGGCATCAACCCCATCAAGGTGGAAGCTCCCGGCTTCGATTGGCTGGGGGCCCAAACCTCCCTTGGCGTCCCCAACCCCGTCATCCTGATGGCGGTCCTCTTCCTTCTCGCCCACTTCGTTATGTCCCGTACCGCTTTCGGGCGATATGTCTACGCCGTAGGCGGCAACCCCGAGGCCGCCCGTCTCTCCGGCGTACCCGTGCGCGGAGTCCTCATTACTGTTTACGCCCTCTGCGGCGCCCTCGCCGGCCTCGCTGGCGTCATCAACGCCTCCCTCTTTACCAGCGGAAACCCCAAGTTCGGGGAAGGCGAGGAACTGCAAGTCATCGCCGCCGTCGTCGTGGGCGGTACCAGTCTGGCCGGAGGCGAAGGCAAAATCCTCGGCACCCTCATAGGCGCCCTCATCATCGCCGTCATCTGGAGCGGTATGACCCAAACCGGCGTCGGCGAACACGGGCAGAAAGTCGTCTTCGGCCTGCTCATCGTCGCCGCGGTCCTCCTCGACATGCTCAAGAAGCGCGGAGCCCGCATCGCCTGACATCCCTTCACGCCTTGAGCCAAGCCCCATCACCCGCTCGGACCGTCCTCCTTCGTACGCTCGCGGAGCACCTTCCCGCCCCCGCCGAGCTTTCCCATCCCCTGCGCGTCGGCATCGATGGCGTCAGCGCCTCCGGCAAAACCATTCTCGCGGACGAACTGGCGGACTACCTCCGCTCCCAAGGGCGGTGCGTCATCAGGGCTGGTTTGGACGGCTTTCACAACCCTCCCGCAATCCGCCACCGCCTCGGCTCTTCCTCCTCGAAAGGCTACCTTCGCGACTCCTTCGACTACCAAGCCGTCCGCAAGCAGCTCCTCGAACCCCTCGGTCCCTCCGGCAACCGCTCTCACCGCGTTGCCGCCTACGACCACCACGCCGAACGCCCTCTCGACACTCCTCTCCTCGATGCCCCTCCCGACGCCATCCTCCTCTTCGAAGGTGTCATGCTCTACCGCCCTGAACTCTCGTCCCTTTTCGACTACAAAATCTTCGTCCGGGTCTCCTTCTCCGTCGCCCTTGAACGCGCCCGTTCCCGAGACCTGTCCAAATTCGGCTCCATGGAAACCCTCCTTCAAAAATACAACCACCGTTTCATACCCGGGCAAAAACAATACCTCGCCGAGAACCAACCCGAAATCCAAGCCCAAGCCATAATCCATAACGAAGACCCCGCCAACCCCACCATCCGCTTTACCTCCGCCGCTTCTTAGCAATTAGGTCAATTCAGCCTATTTACTCTTTTACGAGGTCGGAAAATCGGCAAGCTTCGCCTTGTCGTTTCATTAACCGAGAAACTCACCGAGGAAACCCGTCATGACCGTACCACTTTCATTCATCCGGGCGGCAGTTCCGCTGCTCTTGTTCTCTGCGTTCTCCGCTTGGTCAGTCGAGGGAAAGGTGCTGCGGGTCCATATG